>CACLUN010000024.1 GCA_902610105.1 uncultured Bacteroidota bacterium | reverse complement strand
TGGTAATGGAGCAATCATCAGCACCTAGTGAGCTAAATAATATGATGAATAATTTGGAAAATAATGGTGCACCTTGGCCATTTAATCAGCTTGACAGACTTAACTGGAAAAACTAACACTATGACAAAAAAAAGTTTAGATGATTTTTTAGAAAAAAAAGTAGAGGATGGGAAAAATGTGAGTCCTATTCTTCCTGAAAATGTTAAAAATTATTTGATTGATATTGATGGAACAATTTGTGATGATATTCCTAATGAAGAGCCAGAAAGAATGGCAACTGCTAAATTATATCCAGACGCTTTAGAAACTTTAAATAAATGGTATGATCAAGGACATATTATTTGTTTTTTTACATCTAGGACTGAGGATCATCGTCAGGTTACTGAGCAATGGTTAGATAAAAATGGTTTTAAATACCATAGTTTAGTGATGGGTAAACCTAGAGGAGGTAATTATCATTGGATTGATAATCATTTAGTTAAAGCAACCAGGTATAATGGAAAATTTACTGACTTAGTTGATAAAAATGTCACTATTCAAGTCTTTAAAGATTAGTATGAATGTCCCAACTTTAAAAGAATTAAAAGAAAAAGGTGTTGTGCCAGAAATTCTTTTTTGGGTTGGTTGTGCTGGTTCTTTTGACGATAGAGCAAAAAAAATAACAAAATCTTTTGTCAGATTACTAAACAAAGCTAATGTTTCATTTGGCGTTCTTGGAGTAGAAGAAAGTTGTACAGGGGATCCAGCAAAAAGAGCTGGAAATGAATTTTTATTTCAAATGCAAGCTGTTTCTAATATAGAGGTTCTTAGTTCCTACAATGTAAAAAAAATTGTTACGACATGTCCTCATTGTTTTAACACAATTAAAAATGAATATCCAAGTTTAGGAGGCTCATATCAAGTATTACATCATACCCAATTGCTCGATCATCTAATTAAAGATGGTAAAATAAAGATTGAAGAAAAGTTATTTAAGGGTAAAAAAATAACATTTCATGATCCTTGCTATTTGGGTAGAGCTAATAGTGAATATTCAGCGCCAAGGAGCTTGATTGATTCTGTCAAGGCAGATTTAAAGGAAATGAAGAGCTGTAAGGACAAAGCACTGTGCTGTGGAGCAGGAGGAGCTCAGATGTTTAAAGAGTCTGAAAAAGGTAATCAAGAAATCAATATTAAAAGAACTAAACAAGCTATTAACACAAATGCAAAAATTATTGCTGCTGCATGCCCTTTTTGTAATACCATGATGTCTGATGGAATAAAAGCTAATGAAGACAACTCAGATGTAAAAGTTTTAGATGTAGCCGAAATAATAGATGCTTCAGTATCTAAAGAATTATGATTGTTAGCTTTGATGAAATAAGTGATGATGCAAGAATTTGGATATATCAATCAAATAAGTCTTTTTCTATTAATCAAATTAAAATAATTGAAAACAGGATTAAAGATTTCTTAAATTCATGGACATCACATGGAGAAGAATTAAAGGTTGCATCAAAAATTAAATATTGCTACTTCATCATAATCGCCTTGGATCAAAATATATCCTTAGCCTCTGGATGCTCTATAGATAAAATGGTACATTTTATTAAAAACCTAGAAAATGAGTTTGGAGCAAGATTATTAGATCGGCATGATATTTCATATAAGATAAATAATGAAATTTTTGTAGCAAAGCTTAAAGACTTTAAAAATAAAATATTGAAAAAAAAAATTGACAATACTACAATCGTTTTTAATAACTTGATTAACTTAAAGTCTGATTTGGTTAACAATTGGGAGATTCCATTGTCAAAAAGCTGGCACAAACAGTTAATAAAATGAAAAATTTTTTTTTATTTCCGCTGATTTTTACTTTTTTTATTGGACAAACTCAGAACCCTTTATTATCTAAAGATTATTACAAACAAAGTAAGTGGGTTGACAGTATTTATAACAATTTAGATTTAGAAGAAAAAATTGGGCAACTAATTACTGTATGGGTTGCAACTAAATATGGTGAAGATGAAATTAAACACATTTCAAAATTAATCGAGGATTATAAACTTGGAGGCTTGATTTTTTCACTCGGTGATATAAAATCCCAGGCTGAGGCAATTAATAAGTTTCAAAAACAATCTAAAGTTCCATTACTAATTTCAATGGATGCAGAGTGGGGTATTGGGATGCGTCTTGATGATGCCTTTTCTTTCCCTTATAATATGACTCTGGGTGCTGTAGAAAATGATAGTTTAATCTATCAGGTTGGTAAAAGAATAGGATTTCATGCAAAAAGACTTGGTGTTCAAATAAATTTTGCACCTGTTGTTGATATAAATACGAATCCCGCCAATCCAATAATAGGGTTTAGATCATTTGGTGAGGATAAGTATAATGTTTCAAATAAAGCATTAAATTATTTAAAAGGTATGCACCACCACGGAATAATGGGTGCTGCAAAGCATTTTCCAGGACATGGTGACACTGAAACTGACTCCCATTTAACCTTACCTACGATTGGTTTTTCTAAAGATAGAATTGATGAGGTTGAATTATATCCTTTTAAAAAGTTAATAGAGAATGGATTAGATGGTATTATGACTGCACACTTAAATATTCCCTCTCTAGATAAAAATAAAGTTTCTACATTATCAAATAAAGTAATTAATAACTTATTGATTGATGACTTAGGATTTAAAGGCCTTGTAATTACTGATGCGCTTGATATGAAAGCCATCGTTGATTTTAGCAAAGGAGATTATCCGGATGTCAGTGCTTTGAATGCTGGTAATGATCTTCTATTAATGCCAACTGATGTTTCTAAAAGTATTAAGGAATTGAAAAAGGCTATTCAAAAAAATAAGATTTCTAATAAAACTTTAGAAAAGGCCGTTAAGAAAAATTTAATGGCAAAGTACAAATCAGGATTGAATAATTTTAAACCGATTGAAATTGAGAATATAGTTGAGGATTTAAATCAGGATATTGACTTTGCTCTTTTAGACAGATTAGCTGAGGAGTCAATGACTCTTGTGAAGAATCAAAACACAAATTTACCATTATCAATATTTGATCAAAAATCAATAGGATATGTAAATATGGGAGATGATTCATACAACACTTTTTTAAAATATTTGAACAAATACACAAGGGTTGATCATATATATCAAAACAATAAAGATTCTTTGATTAAAATTTCTAAAAATTATGATAAACTAATAGTAGGGCTACATAAGTCTGATAAATCACCTTTTGGTGAATACAAGTTTACAGATGAAGAGATTTCAATAATTAATGATTTAAAGCAACTAACAGATTTAACATTAGTTGTTTTTTCAAAGCCATATTCGATATTTGATTTAAATATAGATGATATTCAATCTATCTTGATTGCTTATCAAAACTCTCCAGTTTTTCAAGAAAAGGCAGCCCAAGCAATTTTTGGAGCAAATAATGTAAAGGGGAAACTTCCTGTCACAATTAATAAAGACATCCCTGTAAATTCTTCAATTAAGCTTAAAAAAAAAAGATTTTAAGCTTTAAGCACCATTTAAATGAGGGTTTTAGTTCCATAAAACTTAAAAAAGTAGATTCTATTGTTGATTTTGCAATTAAAAATAAGATGACCCCAGGAGTTCAACTTTTAATTGCTAAAAATGGAAGTGTTATATATAATAAATCATATGGTCACCACACTTACAATAAAAAAATATCTGTTGAGAATGAAGATATTTATGATTTGGCATCAATTACAAAAATTCTTGTATCAATTCCGTTGATTATCAAAGAAATTGAATCGAAAGCAATGAATTTTGAAACTTCGTTGAGCTCATTATTTCCAAAAACTAACTTATATGAAAAAAAGAATATAAGATTAAAAGAGATGTTATCTCACTACTCCAGATTAACTCCTTGGATTCCTTTTTACAAGGAAACTTTGGATAGTATCACAAATGAACAACTTGATAATTATTATTCAAATAAACAAACGAGAGACTTTGAAATAGAGGTGAGAGAAGGCCTTTTTATGCAATTATGGAATGATACAATATTTGATAAAATTATTGAATCTGAATTACTAGAAGTAAAAGAATATAAATACAGTGATATACCATACTACTTGTTAAAAAAATATCTTGAAGATAAATATGGTAAAACTTTGGATAAACTTATACAGGATTACATTTTTTCTAAAAATGGAATGTTATCATTAAATTTTAATCCTTATAAAACATTTGATCAAAATAAAATAGTTCCATCAGAAATTGATGATTATTTTAGACTAGGTGAATTAAGAGGATATGTGCATGATATGGGCGCAGCAATGCAAGGTGGAATAGGAGGTCATGCTGGTCTTTTTGGAAATTCCCTTGATGTTGCAAAGATGATGCAGCTCTATATTCAAAAGGGATATTATGGTGATGAAAAATTTTTTGGTGAAAAAATTTTTGATGAGTTCAATAAATGTCATTTTTGTGATAAAGGTGTTAGAAGAGGCATAGGATTTGATAAACCTGAATTATATGATAAAGAAAATTTATCTTGTGAATGTTTATCTAAAGATAGCTTTGGGCACTCCGGATTTACAGGTACATATGCTTGGGCTGACCCAGAAGATCAAATTATATATGTTTTTCTTTCAAATCGGACTTATCCAACCATGGAAAATAGAAAACTGATTGATTATAACATTAGAACAGAAATAAAGAAAATAATTTTTGAATAATTAATGAGAATAATAATTGTATGTTACCCCACTTTTGGTGGTAGTGGTATATTAGCCACAGAACTTGGACATAAATTGTCAAAAAATGGTCATACTGTTCACTTTATCGCATATCAGAAGCCTGTTAGATTACAGGTAAATGATGATAATATATTTTTTCATAAAGTTAATGTTCCATTTTATCCTCTTTTTAATTTTCAACCATATGAATTAGCTCTTTCAACAAAGATTGTAGATATTTCCACAAAGTACAAAATTGATCTAGTACATGTACATTATGCAATCCCACATGCATATGCTGCATATATGGCTCAAAAGATGCTTAAAACGCATAAAATTAATCTTCCTATAGTTACTACTTTACATGGAACTGATATTACCCTAGTTGGAAAGCATCCTTTTTATAAAAAAGCTGTTAAGTTTTCAATTGATAAATCAAACATTGTCACTTCTGTTTCTAAAAGTCTTAAGACTGACACACATGATTTTTTTGAAACAAATAAGAAGATAAAAGTCATACCTAATTTTGTTGATTTAGAAAAATTTAATAATCAGCTGAATCTTTGTAATAAGGTTTCAGTTCATAAAACTATTACTCATGTGAGTAATTTTAGACCAGCAAAAAATATCAGAACTTTAATTAAGGTTATTAACCTTATTTCAAAAAAATATAAATGTATCTTTAATTTAATAGGAGAAGGCCCTGAGCTAGATATCGCAAAAGAAATGACTAAAGAATTAAAAATACCTAATGTTAATTTTTTAGGTAATACAAATGAAGTTGAAAAAGAACTTTGTCATTCTGATATTTTTATATTACCCTCAAAGGTTGAAAGTTTTGGATTGGCTGCATTGGAGGCTATGGCCTCTAAGAATGCTATAGTTTCATCAAACAGGGGAGGTCTTCCAGAATTAAATCTCGTTAACAAAACAGGAATTACTTGTGATTATAATGATATTGACGGATATGTTGATGCTCTTGATAAGCTACTTTCTGACGATAAACTTCTAGAAAAATTTAAAGAAAATTCTTACAATAGAGCAAAAAAATATAACATTAACGATATAGTCCCAATGTATGAACATGAATATGAGAAATTGGTAAAATAATTTTATTTAGGATTATACGCTCTTTTCGAATTATTCAATACCCATTCTCTGTCAAAGCTCATTTTTTTTGTTTGGAACTTAGAGTATTTTTCCATTTGGTCATTGTAATGTGGTGATTCTTCATTATCACTACTTCCATATGATATAACTGATTCAATCTCTGTGCCTTTTGAGCTAAATTTTACAAGTTGTATGTAAGATTCGCCGTGGGTAACCTGAACTTTACCATCTTTATACTTTGAGGCATTCATTGCAGTTATTACATCAGGCATTCCAAAAATTGGCATCTCTTTATCACCTCTGACAAGTTTTTGATAATCACCTAATTTTATTAAGGTAGAATTAAAATATTTTTTCATACGTTTTTTTACTTCAACAAGACAGTCAGCAATCAAAGATTTACTAAAATTCCTATCATAATAACTTTTATAGAAATATTTGTCAGCTAGTGTATAATAAAACATAGCATAAGCTCCTGCTCCAGTTGAGCCAACATCGGTAGATCTGTCCCAATTCTGTATTTGCTTAATCAAGTCTGCAATCTCAGGGTAGTCATTGGGTTTCATTTCCATTATGTTGTTGACATCCATAAAATTATAATTAAAAGGTGTAGGAAATTTATTGTCATACTTTATTTTCTTGAAATCCTCGTAGTCAATTGATTTATAAGACTCAACTAGCTCAAATATTCTAGTACTTCTATTATTATCAAAAGTTTCAAAACCCATATTTAAAGCAAAATTCTGTGGATCTGGGTTTTCATCAATTGAAGTTGATTTAAAAGGGGAGTGGTTTGCATTATAAATATAACCAGACTCAGGATTTAATACTTGCGGTAGTTCGTGCGTCTTGTAATAATCTGTCCATAATGTTTCACTAGTATTTCCTGGTAAAACTCCTGTCCACTTAAATTTTTCATTTCTAATAGGAATCAAACCATTTGATATGTAAAAAATATTATCATCTTTATCAGCATAGCCAATATTGTATCCTGGAATTTCATTCATCTCTAAAATGGAATAAAACTCATTAAAGCTCGATGCTTTATTCATTTTCCACCATTGCTCTAATGCTCTTACTTTAAATAAAGATCCAGTTCTTACTGAGAAAAAACCTGTTTTATTTTTTAAAGTGGGTCCATATACACTTGAATAGTATTTTTTACTAACTCTAATTGGTATCCCTAAAATATTGATAAAAGCTTTCCCTCTATATTTTTTTAGTTTTAGTATTTTATTATCAAAATAATATTTTCTCTTGCTATTTTTTACCATCTCAAGTTGAAAAATATCAGTTTTATCAGGTCTATTTACAGTATGTGTCCATGCTAAATTTTTATTGCTTCCTGTCAAAATACATGGTGCACCTGCAAACGTAGCACCAATAATACTGGTTCCCTCTTTGCTTTCTAAATGTACTTCATACCAAGATGTTGGTCCGTCTAAAGGCTGATGTGTGTTGACAGCCATATATGTTTCGCCATTATTTGTTTTTTTAGTGCTAAATGAAAAAAGATTTGAACCAAGTTCATTTCTTCTTTGTAAATTTAAACTCTCAAAATCATTTTCAAAAATTGCTCTCACGGCTCTATCTCCTTCACTAGATATAAATAATTGAAGGAAAGAATACTTTAACATTTTTTTGGGTGTAATTGGAAATAATTTTTTGATTAGTACCTTATCCGAATTTAATTCAGCATAACGATTAATTCCTTGCGCATAACCTTCTGCAACTTCTATGAATTTTTTATCAATAGTCTCGAACAAACTATCAATTACTTCCTCAGATTGAATTAGCTGCGTTAAAAAGTCAACAGGTGCACCCCTGATTCCAATATACTTACTAAGTAATGCATTGCCAGCTAAATAAGCTTCTTGAATTGTTTTAAAATCATCCTCACTATGTGCGTAAGCTAAACCGTAGGCTAATTCTTGATCTGTATTTGAATATATATGAGGAACACCGTAATTATCTCTTATTATTTCAATGTTATTAACATTAATATTTTGACAAAAACTAGAATATGAAATTAAAATCAAAAAAATAATGAGTTTCACAAACAAGATGTAACAAAAAACCCGCCAAAGTTGGCGGGTTTTTTTAATTAAATAAAAATCAGTAGTTAGTAACCAGCATTTTGAACAATATTAGGATTTGCATTTAATTCCGAAATATATATAGGATATGCATATCTATACGATCCAAATGTTGGAGGTGTACCAGTAGCATCATCATTCATTTGTTTAAATGAATCAATTAATGGCATATCTTGACCGGTTCTAGCTAAATCATAGAATCTTCCTGGAGCTTCCATGTATAACTCTTTTCTTCTTTCTTTAAGAATATTGGACAATGTTGCCTCTGTGTAAAGAGAACCTCCTCTTAATCCAGGTACATTATTTAAATAACTCAAAGCTGTAGAAGAATTACCAGCTCTTAATGCAGCCTCAGCAGCAATCAAGTGCATTTCTTCAACTCTGAAAATAGTTACATTATCAGATCCATCCATACTTGGATACTTTCCAAGTACTGTATCTTGGCCTTGAGCAGTTCCAATCATACCGTTTCTAGTGAATCTAACATCTGTTGCTGCATCAGCAGCAAAGATATCATATAAGTCTTCACCTGGACCATCCCCCTTTAATATTCTGACATCTCCATAAGATGTTCCTCTTAGGATATATGCCATACCGTTAATTCCTCTGGAATCTGTTCCAGACATTGCCATCTCAAATATTGAGTTAACAGCATTGTCACTCACGTATGTAGCTCTGAACCCTGCAGCAGATGATGGGCTTGCTGTTCCGTTATTTATAACCCACTCAGCAGCAGAACCTGCAGTGGCAAATAAACTAGAATCAGCAGCACCGCCATACAAAGCAGCTCTTGCTAAAATTGCATAAGCACCCATCTTAGTCATATAACTAGTACTTATATTGTAAGAATCATTCATAAGACCAATAGCACCCTGAAGATCTGCAACAATATCTCCTAGATTTGATGCAGCAGTATCTCTTGCAGGTGTTAGGTTAGCTGGATCCTTGTATGTCTTAACATAAGGTACTCCTAAAGCTCCAGCACCACCTTGACCAGTTACAAAATGTTGACCATAGTCCTGTAGTAAATCAAAGTGAGCAAGTGCTCTAATAGCATGCGCTTGTCCAATCGTGTGATTGATAAGACCCTGATCTCCTTCAAGTGTAGCAGGATCAACACCTATAACAATATTACATATTGCAATAACACCGTAGATAGTCGTCCAAGGACCACTACCAGTAGGACTATATTCCATATCTGAATCACTAAATCTGTTAGAATTTAAAGTTGAGTACGCATTATCTGTTCTAACATCACCCATGACGATTTGATTTCTTCCATAGTATCCAGTAGCACTCATTCTGTCGTATGCACTGTTTAATACAGATTGTAAATCACCGGCATTATTGATACCAGTACTCAAATCTTTGTCAAGAGCAAGTGTAGGCTCAAGATCATCATCTCCACATGCTATAAATAGCATCAAAAATGAAAAGAAAAATGATAGTTTAATTAATTTTTTCATGATTTAAAAATTTAAGTTAGCACCAAGTGAAATTGATTTCAGTGGTGGTGTTGTTATTCTATAATTACCAGATGCCCTTACTTCAGGATCAAAAGGTAAATATTCTTTTGTTTTTGTAAAAAGGTTTAATCCTTTTACAAAAACATCTACTCTGTTAAACCCAATCGCATCTGTTGCGCTCTTAGGTAGAGTATAGTTGACACTAAGGTCCCTCAATCTCATGAAGTCACCTTTGTACAAGTGTCTACTAGTAGTAGCTGAACCTCCAAGTAGTGAACTTGAACTATATACCATTTTAGGTACATCAGTAATATCGCCTGGATTCTGCCATCTTGCCATTAATCTTTGGTCACCTTGGTAACTTCTAACTGATCTTAGACCAGAGTTCATAGTAAACCATCCCCATCTTTCAAATACCATGTGGCCGGAAGCAAACATAAGATTTGCATCAAGGGTGAAACCTTTCCATCTGATTCTGGTACCAACTGCACCTTGAATAGGAGGAGTTCTTAATCCTTGAATAGTTTGCTCAGCGCCATAGTATGAATAAGTAACTTCTTCACTAACAGCACCATCTCTTGAGTCTCCACCTACCAGATAATATGGTCTTCCATCGGCAGGATCAACACCTCCCCATGTTCTGATATACCATTGATCTTTTGGAGAACCAACTCTAGTTGTGTAGTAAAAACTATCAAGATTAATATCTTCACCATCAGCAGTTTTTGCCAACCTTGTAACTTCATCACGATTTTCTGAGAAATTTCCGTAAATCTCAAATGAAAAATCATCAGTTTTTAAAACTTGCCCATCCAATTCAAATTCCCAGCCTTTGTTCATAATTGCACCAACATTCATTGTTTGTGATGTATGACCAGTTGTTCTTGACAGAGGCACACTCTGTAATAAGTCGTCAGTTTCTTTTTCATAGTAAGTTACAGATCCTGAAAGCCTATTATCTAATAAACTGAAGTCTACACCAACATCTAATAAGTTAGCTGTTTCCCAAGAAATAATTAAGTTTCCAAATGTTGAAGGGAAAACTGCACCTTGGTCATTGTATGATGCACCATATCCAAATAGAGACTGATACTGGTTATTACCAATACCATTATTTCCTGTTTGTCCGTATGATGCTCTTAACTTAAGGTTGTTCACTATCGCACTGTCTGATAAGAAATTTTCGTTAGAAATGTTCCAAGCAATACCAGCAGAATAGAAATTACCAAATCTGTATCCGCTAGCAAATCTTGAAGATCCATCATTTCTAAATGATAAGTCTACAACATATTTATCCTTATAAGAGTAGTTTGCAAGAGCTAAGTAACCAAGTTCTTTATAGTCTCCAAAAGAGCTGTAACCTGACTCATTAGTATTAAAACTTGCTACATAATATAATCCGTCAGCGGCTACGTTTTCACCTCTTGCACTTAAAAAGTTGGATTTATTGTTTGAGTAAGATTGTCTTAATAACGCAGAAACAAAATGCTCATTATCACCGAATACTTGATTGTATTCAAGCTCGTTGATTGTTTGCCATAGAAAGTTTCTGCTAATTGCTTCATAAGCGTTACCATTATCAGAAGCACCATCACCATGGTATGGATTTCTATATTCATGAGATGCACCTACTGTGTAATCGATAGCAAATCTACTTGAAAGTTTAAAGTTCTCGTTAATAGAATAAGAAACCTTGTTGTTTGATAGAGCCTTAGTTCCATCATTTCTTTGAATATTTACTTCTGCTAAGTATGGAGTGTTAAAAATACTTGTTGATAGATTTAAATTCCATGTTCCATCAGCATTTTTAGGCTGTTGCCATGGGCTCATAAACATTCTAGTCATCTGCGGCGCTCCAAAAAATGAACTACCTTCATGGATACCATTTTGAATAGCATTAGAAACTCTGTTGTTTGTTTCAAGTGTTACTTTACCAGATATTTTTTTATAATAAATAGATCCATTAACACTTTCAAAGTCAGTACCTATTGATGTTCCAGTCTGTTGTCTGTAGCCTAACCCAATTCTAAAGTTTTCAGTTGAAGATCCACCAGTTGCAGATATATTGTAGTTTTGGTAAGGAGCATCATCAACTCTGATTAAGTCCTCCCAATTACCATCAACTCTTCCGCCAGCATCCCAAGCTGAGGCACCAGCAAAAACTCTCAACACATAATCTGTTGCAGATTCTGGTGTCCATCCATAACTATTGACGATTGCTTCAGCACCTAATTCTAATCTCTGATTTCCAGTAAGCATTGGTCTTTCGTCCATAGCGTAATTTTGGAATCCATATTGAGATTGGACATTGTAAGAAACTTTACCTGCTTTACCTTTTTTGGTTGTAATAACAACTACACCATTTGATCCTCTTGCACCATAAGCTGCTAGAGATGCAGCATCTTTAAGAACTGTAATAGCTTCAATATCAGATGCGTTGATCATAGATAATATTCCCATGTCTGTTAATAATGGACTGATTGTTCCAGAATTTACTGGGACACCATCTACTACGAATAGTGGAGAATTAGATCCCGATAAAGAACCTTCACCACGAATACGTATTTGCTGAGGAGCACCAGGGGTTCCAGAAAGACCGACAATTCTAAGTCCAGACACACGACCCATCAGGGCTTGATCCGGTGATGTAACTGCTACTCCTTCAATTAATTCAGAGCCTACAACTACTGCATTAGATGTCAACCTTTGCCTTTCCCTCGATGTAATCCCAGTTACAACAACTTCTTCAAGAGCTGTACTACTAGCTAAAGATACATTGACTGTAGATGATAGTCCTACTGTAACAGTTTGACTTTCGTAACCAACATAACTAAAAACTAGTACATCACCTTGAGAGGCTGCTATGGAGTAATTTCCATCAAAATCTGATGTTACTCCAATCGAAGTTCCTTGCACAACAACAGTAGCACCTGGTAATGGCAAACCTTCAGAGTCAGAAACAGTTCCTGAAACCGTGTTTTGCGCAAAACCAATTATGCCTATCATTGCAAAAAACAAGGAAAAAAGTTTTACTAATTGTTTCATTTAATTAAATTTTTTTGATTAATAAGTAAATATGTTAAAATTTTGTTAAGAAAACAAAAATTTTCTGTTAAAATTCAAGGGGTACTTATTAACA
>CACLUN010000023.1 GCA_902610105.1 uncultured Bacteroidota bacterium | reverse complement strand
CATTAACTTCACTCATATCATTTACGATAACTGCAACTTTGAGCCCCTCTTTGTTATGTAAAATATGGTTTAATAATGTAGTTTTACCAGCACCCAGAAAACCGCTTAAAACGGTGACTGGAAGTTTTTTCATAGTTCACTGCAAATATAAAAAAAGGGGATGATTTTAAAAAATTATCCCCTTAATGAGTTTAATATGAAGTTAAATTAAAATCCTCCATATTGTCTGAGAATCCTTAAGCTAAAATTTCCTAATTCTACAACCTTTCCTCTTGAACTTAAATACTCTGCTTGACCATCTGCATTATTTTCTTCAATGAATACTTTCCATAACATTAAAGACTGTAGACTATTAGCTCCAAAAGCAGCCCAGTGTGTTGCTCCACCCGGGGATCCAACATCATATGATCCAAATAACATTGCATTGCCTTCATAATCCCAGACTTCCTCCATTCCTTTATTATGAGCCGGGATGAATTTTTCTGGTTCATAAACAGTCCCTTCGTATAATTGAAAATAGCGTTTACTAAATGGGTCTACACCATTGGAAGATATAATTCTTCCAGAATAGCTATTTCCCATTTTTTCAATAAATTCTCGTCTATCAACTCTGAACTTTTGCCAATCAGCACTTGTTTTTGACCCTTCGACCATTCCTGTATTGCCAAGTTCTCCAAAGTAAACTATTCTATGAGTACCAGAAACATCTCCACGCTCCATACGTTCTAGGTAAAGGCCTCCAGATTTGAATTCGACGCCCTCAAAAAATGAGTCGTATAAGGTGACTAAGTCTCCAGCTGAACCTTGTTTAACGTCAAAATACTGAACTGTAAAAGTATTTGTTTGTGATAATGCTATATTAAAAAATAAGCTTAAAAATAAGAGTGTACATAATTTTTTCATAATATTAATTTTTATGAATTTAAATTATTTTTAGTAAGTCATGTCATTGGAAATTTAAAATTATTAAGAGTCTGAAAAATTGATAATTTTTACTGTAATAATTTACTTATTGTTTAAAAAAATGTGAGTTTGATTAAATTATTTATTCAAACCATCTGTAAATAATACTCATGAAATAAGCATTTTTTAAAAGAATTTTGACAATAAAAAAGAGAATGGCAAAAATTGAAGTAATAATACCTGCTTTTTTAAGTCTTTTCCACATAATCTATTAATAGATAGCTTTTACGTATTCAATTTCTAAATTAAAGTTCCCCTCTTGTTTATCAGAAATTTGTATGCCTAGCTCAGTTATTTTTTCAATGTCTAAGGCAGGATAATCTGAGTATGTAAATCCTCTCCAAGTTGCCTTGAAATCTTCAAGCAATATAACAACTTCAATCCATTTATCTTTTGAAGATTTAAAGTCAGCTGAATAAGAAGCTCTTCTATTGTTTTGTCTAATTCTTAATTTATAAGCATTTCCATCACCCTTTAATTTAATTTGAAAGGATTTAACTCCAGCTAATGTTTGTTCACTAAAACGATATCTAGTGGATGCAAAACCTCCGTTATTTTCTAAGGATAAATAACCGGTAAAGGTTAAATTATTTTCATCATTCACTGAAATGTTTGATTTTGAAACACCACCCATAACATCATCATTAATAATACTCCAGTTTTGCAAACCAATATTTTTTTTTGGATTAATTAAATCAACACTTTGACTATTCATTGTAATTGAAATTAATATTATAATATATTTTTTCATAAAAGATCTTTATCAATTTCTTTAATTTTTTTATTGCAATAAATTATAGTCCCAACTGAGAAAATAAAAACTAGAATAATAAAAATAAATGCCGCTAAATATCCCTCATTATTAATAATGCCATTATTTAATCCATCTTCTATTGCAGCATAAATAATAAATAAAGTAACAAATATTATTAAGTATGCAATTATTTTAAGAATATGGTAACGCATTTATGTAGTATTATTCAATACAGTACTGGCCTCCAATTACAAAACTATCATATATTTCTTTTGAAACCTCAACATCTCCATATATATCTCCAGAATTATCATCTCCTCCAAAAGCAGTTAATGCAAAATAATATTTTCCATCCTGTATAAATTTTGTTACTATATCTCCACAGTTTTTATTAGTTGAACATGAAAAAGAGATAATTATTAATAATCTTATAATTATAAATTTTTTCATTTCAAAGATTTTCATTACTTACAGTTAAAATATTTTTAAACTAAATTTTACAATTGTTAATTTAGTGTAGAGAATAAAACAAAACAAATGAAATTAATTTTAAAAAATCAAAACAAATCTGAAAGATTAGCCAGGTTTATTATATCACTTTTTCTTTTACCCACTCCTTTTATTTACGATTTTCATATATTTTCATTAATACAAGCTGGTGTGGGTGGGGTTCTTTTATTTAATGCTATTTCTTCAACATGTGTTATTTATAGAGTTTTTGGAGTTAATACTTGTGAGGTGTAATTGAATTCTTAGCTAGTCAAACCTAAAGAATGGTTTAGTATAAGCACACTCAAAACAAAATAAGTTATTGCCGGAAGAATCCTTGATATATTATCATTTGTTCTGATTCGAACGATAATTGCAACAAACATCATAGTTGATAAACATAGTGATGATGCGGTTAAAATTATATTCAAATTAAGACCTATAATAAGACCGCAAGCGCCTAATATTTGAAGAATTGAAATTAATTTTCTGTATTTACTAAATCCCCATCTTTCAAACTCATTAAACATTCTTGTTGAAAACAATGAATTAAAACCATAAATAACAAATGAAATACCAGTAAATATTATAATTGCAGTAGCAAAGTCCATTAAGTTATATCAATCCATAATTAACTGCAGCAACAAACAATGACATTATTAAAAAAATTAATGATGGTAGAAATTTGATAACAGGATTTTGAACTTTAAAATGTGAGTATTGCGCACAAATCATAAAAAATGCCATAGACAATGCACCATAAAAAACAATATCATTATACCAAATACCTACTAATAAAATTGCTGAAATAGAAATTTTAGAGGATCCAACAACATTCCTGAGTAAATCAGAATAACCATAATGCTTAAATTCAACTACAATGTTATCATATCTAAATGTCCAAATGTAAAGTACGGAGACTGCAACTATTATTTGACAAGCCAGAGATATATTTTCCATAAATTTAATATACGGATTTTTTATAAAATGACTAAAATGTAAAAAATTATCTGTATTTATTATTGTCCAATTTCTTTTAGCATGCCAACTAATTTGAATGGAGCAGACCACTGTGGATTATGATCAGCTTCTAATTGAAAAATAGGCCATCCTTTTTTGTTTGCTCTTTTTGCTTGGGATGCAAAATCATCATTTTTATAATTACTGTCCTTTTTAACAGTAAGAATATACATTGTGGGTATTTTGAGCCTTTCAGGATTTTTTAAATGCAACGTATCAGTCCAGGTTTTATAAGATTGAGGAACATCTTTCGGTGGAGATTTATATTTTGGAACCCAATCTGGAATAATAAATCCATTTTTAATTTTAAGTGTTTTGCGATTATTTATATTTCTGATTGATAAAAGACTTTCATTATCATCAGGAACATATGCATCTAGGTATATTAACTTTGTTATTCTTTCAGGAATCGCATCAGCAACACCAGTAACAACCATACCACCATAACTGTGGCCAACCAAAGTAATATTCTCAATATTTTCATAAAAAATGGTATTTATAACGTCTTTAATATGAGTATCTAATCCAACATCTTTACTGGCTAAATGTGCTCTTTCTCCTTGACCTGTCAAAGTAGGCCGATATACATTAAAACCAGAATCTGTCAGCAGAGAATCAACTTTTTTAAATGCCCATCCTCCGCCCCAAGCACCGTGTACAATAACATAAGTTGGTTTTGATTTATTCTGTGAAAATAAAAGGTTGAAATGAAAAAAATTAATTAAAAAAAGAACTGTTAAAATTATCTTTTTCATTTAACTAAACTATGTTCTTATATGCTTCAGAAATTACTTTTTGCTTACAATCATAACAAAGTCTAGCATTAGGGTTGCTATTATTTATTCCGCTTGACCATATAAAATCAATATTTTCATTACAAAAATTGCAAACGTATTTATTTTCAGAATTTAAATCTTTCATTTTTTATAATCCTTAGAGCTAATCATCAAACATACACCTGCGTTTATTAACACAAGAGCTATTGTTCCAGTTAAAAACCAATTTTGTTCATTTATTTTTTTGATAATAGACTCTCCCAATACACATAGGCCTGCACTAAAAAACAAAATTCCTGAAATTGAAATAAGGTAATATAGACGATTATATTTATTCATAAATTTAAAATTTTGAAAGGAATATCAAAACGCATATATTCCCATCCAAAATGAATTATAGGTTCATCATCTTTATTAGAAAAAACTATTGAAAAAGCCTCCAAAGATTCTTTTGCTTGTCTTTTTGGGACCTTGTATCGCAAAAAATCCATTTCAGAATTGTATGCTCTAGATCCACCAAACATTTTTGTAGATGAGCTTAGTATAAATGTGATTTCTTTTTCCTCAGGTAATGTAAAGATCTTATATACTCCTTTTGGAACAATTATATTGTTAATTTCAATATCAAAGTATAATACCAATTCATTTGCTTCATTAGCACCAGTTCTCCAAATCTCATTTTGTTTAACTATATTTTTTAAAACTCTTCCTTTAAGCTGAGGTCTACTATAAGTAATTGTTGCTACTTGTTCTTGTCTTGAAAAATGTGTTTTGTCCATAGGACTTACATCCAGCTCAGGAAAATTTTGAGATTGCAATAAAGCAGGTAATAACAAAAAAAGAATAGTTTTTTGCATAATGGATTTATCTAAAATTAAAAAATTAGTTAAAAATATTCTTACAACAATTAAAAAAAGCGGTTACAAATAAATGTTTTTCAACAGATTCAAACACATAACTAGTTTTCCAATGATGCGGTATATGCAGCTATCTCATTATTTTCTGAAGTCTCATCAAAGTATGCTAAAACTTCTACTATTTTTCCATCTTCCCATTTATAATCGAAATGAGCTCTATTTGAGTATTCGTTTCCAGTTGTCTGTCCACTACCAGTCCAAGTCAACCATGCATTTGTCCAAATACTTCCATCGCTAAAATAATTTGTGTGTATATATATGTCTTCAATATTGATATTTGAATAAAGAAATTCGTGATGAGATTTCCAGCCAGTCATTAAATTATCTTTACCCTCAATAACCATATTATTAATTCTAGCCACTACATCATCAGAATATTGATCAGAAAAGCTAAAATCATTTGCGGCATAATTTTCATATTGAATATTAATTTTTGCACTCAAATCATCGTCTGATTTAAGTATAGATTGGTTTGAGTCAGCGCATCCAATAAGCAATGCACATAATAAAAGCGAGTATAAATATTTCATAATTAATTGAATTAAAAATCTAATATAATCAAAGAGTTTTAATTAGCTAATTTATTTCCTATTTCTAAAATAAATTCCTAATAAAAGGGGTGTGAAGACGATTAATAAATATGCTGTAGCTGTGAGATATTCATTAGAAAAAGTTGGTTTGTTAAACCAATCAAAATCAATTACAAAAAAAATAATAGCTAAAAGTGTTGTTAGCCAATATCCATTATTAATAAAAAAGTTCTTCATAAAAACTATTTTGGTAAAATATTATTTTCATCTAAAAATTTGTTTTTTATACTTTTAATATTAAAATTTTCAATTTTCGAAATTGAGTTATTCGAATAATCCAATTCACTATCTACAAGTTTTTTTGAAAAAACATTTCCAATAAATTCAATATTTTTTCTTTGTCGAAGTTGATTTTTCATATCGCCCTCAAAATAAAATTTATTATTCTCAAAAGTTGTTTTTACAGGCCAGGGTCCACCCCAATTATCAATCCTAACTAAAGTATTATCAACGTTTGAATTTTTTTTTGGAATTATAATTGTATTATTATATATATGAGTATTTTCAACTGGCCCACTTATATGAAATGTTGGCGAGAAAACTCCTCTTCTACTTGTTGGGTATGGTCTAATCCCATCGTTAATACTCAAATTGTTTCTTATAATTGTATTAATTGTTCCAATATTTATATTCTGCCCATATAATGAACCTGCATTACAGACAAGAATAAATCCTCCATAATTGTCATGACTATAATTATTTTGAATAATAGTACCCACTGAATTCCAATCCGAATCATATCCTTGTGCATCCCATTTTGCTTTATGGCCACTTACTTCATTAAATTGAATAATAGTATTATCTGAGCTGAAAGGCCAAATTCCAGCTGCTGCTTCGGAATCAGGGAGTATGTCAGGGAAGTCTCTTAATGTGTTGTGTTCTATAATTGCTCCATCACAACCAAAAACAACAATTCCGTCACCCGGAACTTTTTCAATTAAATTATTTTTAACAACTACATTTAAATTTGGATACCATTTGTTTCTATCGGCTGATGCTCTAAAGTTTATCGCATTTCTCTCAGTTCTATATATATGATTATTTAAAATTTGTAAACCGTTAATTCTAGATTTTATTTTTTCACCAAACTTTTTGATTAAAATGGCAGAACCTCCCCCATCATTTTTTATTAAGCTTCCATTAACGTCACGAATCACCATATTTTGGATAATTATATTATTTAATTCTCCTGAATTTTCTGCAAGTATCGTGAGACCAGTTCTTGCTTCTAATCTTTTTGTTCCTTTATTTGTAATTTCAACTCCATCTATAATTATATGCTCTACATTATTCAAAAGAATAGTGTATTTTTTTTCTCCATTTCCATTTATAATTGGTTTTTTACCATTTCCATAAGCCTTTAAAATAATTGGCATACTATCTGTACCGCTTTTATTAATTTCAACAACACCATTAAATTCGGAGTTTGCTTTTAAATTTATAGTAGTGCCAGGGTTAAGTTTTATTTTACTTAAATTATCCAGAGTTGCCCAAGCATTTTTTTTTGAGTTTCCTGAATTTTTATTATCCCCCTTAACGGAGTCTATATAAATATTATAATTGTTAATATTAGAACATCCGAAAAAAATAATTAATAAAAGAAGAATTAATTTTTTCATAACATTAATTTACTACCAAGATTTGACTTCCCGGTTCAGTTGAATAGCTTCATACAACATTATTAGTATCCAAATAAGAAGCAAGACCGTAAACACTCTCCAAAACCATTTCCAAAATTTATTCATTTTAACCAAATAGCATTCCTAGAATTAGAAGAATTAATAACAGCAATACAACTATTTTAAAAATCTTTTTTTGACTTTTATTTAATTTTGGGATAGAGTCGTAATTGTCATTTAAATTAAAATTATCCAAAATTATATTAAAATTTTTTTAATTAATACCCCCCACGTAAGACTTAATAAGAGGATTCATTGGTTCAATCTTCTTTTTAAATGATTCATTCACATCGCCCAGAACTGTCAATTGTTCAATCTTAAATAATTCTCTAAATCTTAAATTTATAGGTGATCCTAAAACCTTATTGCCTAACTCTTCCCAAACATTTGAATTTTTAAAAACCTCGATTAAAGTAGCAGATTTTTCATCTTCGTTTAAAAACCACTCAAACCTAACAATTCCAGGATCATTTAAATCATAGAACAGAGGGGATTGTTCTTCTTTTATAAACTTTTTAATTTCTTCAATATCTTCTGTGTATGAGACTTGCACTAGGACAGTTACTTGGTTATTATTTTTATTTAATTCTTTTTTCATTATAACATTGTTTAATTCTTTTTTTTCTGTTTGAATATCGCAAGCATTAAGTAATAACAAACAAAAGATTATGAGTATTTTTTTCATACTATTAAATTAAAAAATATTTCAATTCAAACCTTCTGGAGACATTGCTCTTATCTCTTTGTTGGCCATTAAATCCTCATAAATCATTTCAGTAACAATATTCCAATCTTTATTCTCAATCCAATTAGGATCAATCAATCTATCTTCCCAAGATGATAATAACTTAAATAATGAATCATGAACGGAAGGCTCTACAAGTTTCAAATCTAAATCCTCAAAATAATTATTTTCTATATTATAAAGAACAGTTGAAGTGTCATTTAATTTTATAAGCTTATAATTGCCTGATCGAACTGTTGCCATTTTATCTTTTCTCCAAAATAAGTTTTCATTTTGAATAGTATTATCATTTATATAATTCATTATATTTTTTCCATCAGCATTCACTATTAAATCATCATTTACGTTTGAAACTTCCAAACTTGTTTTGAAAATATCTAAAGCAGAAATAAATCCATCGAACTTGGTATTAGATTTTATTTTGTTTTTCCAAGTCATTATCATTGGAGTTTTTATCCCTCCTTCATACTGATTCCCTTTCCAGCCTTTAAAAGGGAAAGGAGATGCATTATTTGACATTGCTGCACCATTATCACTTAAAAAATAAATGATTGTATTGTCATATTGATTGTTTTCTTTTAATGCAACAATAATATTTCCAATTGCTTCATCCATAGACCACATCATTGATGCATAAACCTTCCTTGGACTATCTTTAAATTTTTCCAAAACTTCCTCTTTTGCCTGCATTGGAGTGTGCGGAGCGTTAAATGATAAAAAAAGAAAAAATGGATTATTTGATTGATTATTTTTATCAATAAAACTAATTGCTTTTTCACCTAATACATCAGTTAAATAACCATCAAACTTTGTCTGATTATAATTTTCAACAACATTTCTAATACTATTTCTATCAACTTCCCTTGGATCATAAAAATAATTTCTTGCACCAGATATAAATCCCCAGAAATAATCAAATCCATTTTTTAAAGGATGGTTTTGTGTTTTATCTCCAAGGTGCCATTTCCCAATCAGTCCAGTACTGTAACCTTCTGTTTTTAATGCTTCTGCAATTGTGATTTGATTTGGATCAAATGAATTATTTACATCGCTATCTAAATTACACTCATGACCAAATCTCTGTTGATACATTCCAGTTAGTAAACCAGCTCTGGAGGGGCTACAAACAGAAGCCGAAACATATGCATTATTAAATGTAACACCATCTAAGGCTAATTGATCAAGGTTAGGGGTTTTAATTTCATCACTGCCCATGAAACCAAAGTCAGAGTAGCCTGCATCATCAGCTAAAATGATTATAATATTTGGTTTTGAATCATTAATATTAGAGCAGGAGACTAATATTAAAATGCAACAAAAATAAAGGGCTAGTTTTTTCATTTAACCTTTTTACTTAAATGAATTATAAATTCTACTATTATGGCAACTACAACAATTATTAATATAGTTTCCCAAAAGCTAAATCCATAATTTTTTAACATAAAACCAAGAACAAATGCTGCAAAAAACCGCCAGTACCTTTTCATTTTTTCCAGTCATAATTTTTTATTCTTTTTTGATAATGTTTCTTTGGTTTAGGTAGTAGGTTTCTTGTGTAGTAATTTTTATCATCTAATAGCTCCTTTTCTTTTCGTTTCTTTTCTTGTTTCATTTCCCAAACAAAAGACATGAAATAAGTAAGGAATATAATAACACCTACTAAAAAGATTAGTATATTCATTTATAAAGGAGCTTTTTCATACATTAAAAGTAGGCATTTTTAAGCCTATAATCCAATATTAAAAAAGTTGTTAATTATAGGTTTCTTTTTGTCGCACAATGGATTTTGTTTTTTCACCTTAAAACTGTTACACCCTTTTAGCTCCTTATCGTCCTCAAAACTCTGAATGGTAAACAAATTAAAAAATTAATTATTTATTTTTGCATTATGAAAAGACTTATATACTACTCAATTTTTGTGATATCTTTTAATTACTCGTTTGCTCAGGATTATTTTTTAGAAAATTTTGGTCCTTACAATGAAAATATCCAAAGTCCTGAAGAGTTTTTAGGATATGAAATCGGAGATCAGCATACTAGACATGATTTAATTTTAGCATATTTCAAATATTTATCCTCTGTATCTGAAAGTGCAAACTTGATCAACTATGGTAAATCATATGAGGGTAGAGCACTTACTCTTCTAAGTATCTCATCTGAGGAAAACTTAAAAAACTTAGAAGAAATAAAAACAGAACACTTAAAGTCTACTATTCCTGGTTCCATAAAAGCTATTAACGAAAACTTGCCTATAATAATCAACTTGGGATACGGAATCCATGGAAATGAGCCATCCGCTAGCGAAGCAGCTTTGCTAACTGCATATACTTTGATTGCGTCAAAAAATAAAAAAATTGATCGACTTACAACTGACTCAGTTGTGTTTATTGACCCAACTTTAAATCCTGATGGTAGAGACAGACATTCGCAATGGGCAAACCAATACAAATCAATAAATTTAGTCGCAGACTCTAATGATGCGGAACATAACGAATCATGGCCACGAGGACGTACAAATCATTATTGGTTTGATTTAAATAGAGATTGGCTATTGGCAATTCACCCTGAAAGCAGAGGGAAACTTAATTGGCTTCATGAGTGGTATCCAAATGTTGTAATAGATGTTCATGAGATGGGTACAAATAGTAATTATTTCTTTGATCCCATGAAGTCTAGCGCATCTGTAAAGCCACTGATACCAAAAGAAAATGTTGAATTATACCCAATTTTTGCTGAATATTATGTTAAATATATGGACAGCATAGGTTCATTCTACTATACCAAAGAATCTTTTGATGAAACTTATCCTGGCTACGGATCTACTTACTCTGACTTACAAGGTGGACTTGCTTTGCTATTTGAACAAGCAAGCTCGAGAGGACATGTTCAAGAAACAAATTACGGTGAGATGACATTTGGTTTTACAATTAGAAATCAATTTTTAAATGGAATAGCAACTGTGGAGGCTGCTGTAGATAATAAAATACTTTTAAGAGATTATCAAAAAAGGTTCTTTGAAACATCACTTTCAGAGTTTAAAAATGAAAAGATAAAAGCCTACGAATTTGGAGACATTCATGACAAAAACAGAACCAAAGCTTTTATTGATAAATTGCTAATCCATAAAATTGAGGTTTATGAGAAAGATGACAAGTTTATAGTTCCTGTAAACCAGCTGCAGTCAAGAATGGTCAAGAATTTTTTTGAAAGCCATGACAAATATTTAGATAGCGTTTTTTATGATGCTTCTGCATGGTCCGTATCTAATTTTTATAACATGAAACACAAAGCGGTGAGATCTATTGATGTTAACAAATTAATTAAGGTTAAAGATGTGCTAGTCAATAATTCAAAAGTTTCCAAATCAAACTATGCATATATTTTGGATTGGGACGACTACAACACACCTGCAGCGCTTAATCATCTTCACAAAAATGAAGTTATTAGTTATTCAGCTTATAAACCATTTTCAATTAAAGTAAATGAAGATGACGATGTAAAAAGTTTTAATCGTGGTACTGTGATGGTTCCAGTCAGTAAGCAAAAAGTTGATTCAGAAAAACTTTTTGAGGTTGTTAAATCAACTCAAGAAAAATTCAATCTTCCTGTTTTCAGCACTGAGACTGGGTATAGCTCATCGGGAATTGATTTAGGAAGTAATTTTTTCAGGATAAATAAAAAAGTAAAAGTTGCAATGCTAATTGGTGATGGGGTGAGTTCATATGAAGCTGGAGAAGTATGGCATTTATTAGATACAAGGGTGCACATTCCTTTGACAAAAATTAGACTCAATCAATTTAACAGAGTTTCATTAGATAAGTACACCACGCTGGTTATGGTTTCAGGAATCTACAATCAAATTTCTGACTCTGGAATTAAAAAAATAAAGGATTGGATTGGTAAAGGGAATACTTTAATTACGATTGGATCAGCATCTAGCTGGGCTATTAAAAAAGAGATTGTAAAGGAATCATTAGTTGAGACTAAAAATGATACCATCTTCTCTAGAAAAAGATACATTGATGCAAGAGAGTATTCTGGAAGAGAAAGAATAGGTGGATCGATTTTGAAAGTAGATTTAGACCTTACCCACCCACTAGCGTTTGGTTACAGGGACCAGTCAATTCCTGTCTATAAAAACAATAATGTTTTTTTAAACAAATCAAAAAGCGATTATTCTTCAGTTGCCATTTACTCTAAAAATCCTCACATAGATGGTTATGTGTCTAAAAAAAACATGGAAAATAATTTAAAAGGTGCTGCGTCTTTAATTGTTTCCGATTCAGGTTCTGGAAGAGTTGTGCTTTTTGCTGACAATCCAAATTTTAGAGGAAGTTGGTACGGAACAAATAAACTTTTTTTAAATGCTATTTTTTTTGGCACAAATATTTCTGTTCCCAAATAGCTTAATGCTTTGGGTGTTTAATGATTTGACCAAACGAAACAAGTAGAACAAATAGTAATGGGAGAATTAATCCTAGTATATGATCGATTTTATAATTGTTGTTGTTTATTTTATTCTAATTTTTTTAATAGCTATAAGTGGAAGGGTTAAATCCAAAAGTGCAGAGGAGTATTTTCTTTCAAATAGAAATCTGAAATGGTATTCAATAGCATTATCAACAATCGCAACCAATGTTCAGGGCTACCAGTTTCTTGGCATGATGGGTTCTGCATATTTATATGGATTAGCTCAAGCTAATTTAGAAATTAATGCAATTCAGGGTATTTTAATAGCTACCTTTATTTTTATACCAATCTATCTCAGAGAAAAAATTTTTACTATTACAGACTTTATTGAAAAAAAGTTAGGTAAAAAAATAGCTCTTTTTTATTCATTAAGTAATATCGCGCTCTTTGCTACTATAACATTAGGTGCAGCTCTTTTTTGGGGAGCATATGCTGCAGAGATGGTATTTAGTAAACAGCTTTTATTTTTACATTCAAATAGAATTGTAAGAATTGGAATTTTGATTTTTAGTCTTGGTGTTTTTTCTGCCATTTATACATATTTAGGAGGATTAAATGCGGTCGTTAAGACCGACATAATTCAATTTTTAATCTTATTAACGGGTGGAGCAATTGTGTGTTACTTTTCAATTAGCGCACTTGGTGGTTGGGAGCAATTGTATATAAAAACACCAGAAAAAATGCATCTTCATTTATCTTCAGACCATCCAATTCTTCCATGGACTCATTTACTTGGGTTATTTTTTTTAAATATTAATTATTGGTGTGCAAATCAATCTATAATGCAAAGAGCGATTGCAGCAAAAAACTTATCTCATGCTCAATCAGGATTAATGATTGGAGGCTTTTTAAAATATTTAATGGCAATAGTAATAGTTATCCCTGGTATTGCATTGTTTGGAATATTAGGAGATTCTTTTAATGAGCCAGATCTGGCTTTTCCATATATCGTAAACACATATCTACCTGTGGGGCTAAAAGGAATTGTTTTGTGTGGTTTATTTGCGTCACTAATGAGCACGATTGATTCAACTTTTAATTCATTGGCGACTCTATGGTCAATAGATATTTATTCTAAATATTTTAATAATAATGCAACTGACTCTGAGAAAATAAATTCAGGTAGAAGGGCAATTATATTCAGCTTTTTTACTGCACTTTTAATGTCAATGATTCTTTTATATTTAAAATTTGATAGTCCAGAATCAGCATTT
>CACLUN010000022.1 GCA_902610105.1 uncultured Bacteroidota bacterium | reverse complement strand
CTCATTTACCCATTGTATGTTTTTACCCCCTCCACCATGTAATGCAAAAACAATTGGATAGTCTTTTGACAAATTAATATTTGTTGGTGTTTGAATTATCACAGAACGTTGTCTATTAATCCCTTCAATGATTTGATTTATATAAATTGTACTAGTAATAAGGATTTTTTTACCGTTAGCCAATTCTTCATCAGAGTTATTTGTTGAATTATCACATGAAAAAAATAATATGGATAAAATTGTTATTAAATTCAAATTAATTTTCATCGATATTAAAAGGCATTTAAAATGTAAGGATAATATATTATTAATAAAACTATTAGTGAGCTTATGACCGCAAATGAAACAGCACCTGCAGCAATATCTTTAATTAACTTTATTCTAGAGTCATACTTTGGATTAATTACATTACATATCTTTTCAGCAACAGTATTTAAAGCTTCAACACTTAAAATAAAACCAATTAAAATTATATGAATAATCCATTCATTTTTTGATATTTCAAAATAATATCCTAAACCAATAAATATTAGAAAAAAAAGTGATTGGACCTTAATGGAATCTTCATTTTTTAAAAGAAATAACATTCCGCTAAGCGCAATTATAATACCTTTGATTCTTTTAATGACAAATTGCATAATTTGAAAAAATTAAGTTAAAATTATAATAATTATGGATACTCTCAGTCATGCATTATACGGAAAAGGATTATTTGGATATAAAAAGTACAGATGGTACTCATTTTTCTTTGGTGTAATTCCAGATATTTTTTCTTTTGGGATTTATTTTGTTTATCTGTTTTTATCTAGTGATTTTAAATTTGGAAGACCAACAATTGATGAGCTTCCGTTTTGGGTCTATGACTTATACGATATTTCACACAGTATGGTTACAGCTTCCATTTTTATTTTGATTGCATATAAGATTAATAAAGATTTTGCATGGCCAATGTTAGCATGGCCAATGCATATAATTGTAGATTTTTTTACTCACAGCATTGATGTTTTCCCAACTCCAATTTTTTGGCCAATTTCTGATTTTAGATTTGATGGTATTCCGTGGTCAAATCCATATGTTTTAGGAATAAATTTTATATTGATATTTGTAATATTTATATATAGGTGGAGACAAAAAATTAAAACAAATTAATTTCAAAAATCATTTATTCTCAAATGATTTTGAATTGATTTAAAACTATAACCTTTTTGTTTCAAGTATATTATTAATTCATCCATATATAAATAAAACTTGTCGTGCCTTTTTTCATCAGATCCAATATGAGAAAACAAAATAAATCCATTCAATTTTTTTTCTTTTTCATAGTTAATTATTGATTTTAAGATTTCATTACTCGAAACATAATTATGCATTTCTGGTGTAGTATAATCTGCATTGGATTTAGTTCCGGGTGAGAAATTAATTGTCTTTAACTTAATTTGGGATGCCCACTGAGTTATATAATTATCATTCCATTGAAATGGTGGCATAAAATATTTTATAGAATTTCTGTCAATACCAAAATTTTGAATCTCATTAATATTATTAATGATGTCATTAAAGAAATCCTTTTTACTGACTAATCTTTTTTTATCAGTAGTCCAATCATTGTATAGTAAATGTTTGTCAGAATGTGGACCAATGTAATGCCCATCTTCTATAATATTTGTAATTAATTTTTTGAATTTTTTATTTCTTAGAAAATCACCCGTTAAAAAAAAACTAGCTTTAATTTTATGTTTTTTCAGAGTTTGAAGAATTTGAAATCCGCCATCATCAAATTCATGTCCTGAAAATGCTAATGAAATTTCTTTATTATTTGTATTAATTCGCCTAATTGCACCTGAGCTATCTCTAACATATTTTTTATCTATATCACTAGATTGTAAAGATGATAAATAATAAATTAAAGTTGCTGTTCCATCCATTGTGGGCTCATTCGTTGAATAGTCTCCTGCATCATCATGAAAGACAACTAGATCAGACTGAAAATCTTTTAATTCATCTTCATCATAAAGCTCTATTCCAATCAAGCTATTAAATATTGATCCATAAACAGGTCCATCAACTAGACCACCGACTGTTTGAAAACCATTTAATATGTTCAGTGATGAGTGTGGTTTTTGAGAAGATTTATTATTTGCCGGTAAATCAACAATCATGCTTTTACCCCAAATATTACATCCAAATAACCAGTCTCTTAATGAGGCCTCCATTTCTTGGTACTTATCATCACCTGTTAATTCATAATATAGTTTCGATTGAGTAATGACTGAAGCCACGTAGTTATTTGAACACCATATAAATGGTATTCCAAAAAAGAAGGAATTTTCTTTTCCTCTTTGATATAGTATTTCAAGTCCTCTTCTATAATATTCTGAAATTTTATTTTTGTTTTCAGCATCAAAATGCTTTGCTCCTTGATAGTGTCCAAGATTCACGAAAGGATAATATTGGTAGTGCCTAATTGTATCTTTACCAATCCAAGGTGATATTTTTTCTTTATCAGCATATATGATAGCGTCATTTTTATATTTATTTTTTTTCGTTAATTCATAAATTGTTGCTGCAGCCAATTCCATGTCATCAAACCAATTATCTTCCTCATAAAAGTATGGTGCTTTGTGTGGTGCAGTTTGACTTACACCAGGGTTTTTTTTTGCATAATTATAAGCTTCAATTGCTTTAAGTTGAAGCTTTTTGGATAATTCTGGATAATATTTATGAAGAACTTTACTACTTTTTGCATAGGAAGATGCAAACTTAGCTACTGTTGATGCCTTACCTGTTGATCTATTTTTATATTTACCTAATCCTTGAGTTTTACCATTTATAAAATATACAGGTCTGCCTTTCAATAAACTATCATAAATAACTTTATCGTCATTTGGGAGACGATACCCAATGTGATCCCTATCATCTGCTATTTGATTATAGTATTCATTTTGATTTGGATTCATTTTTAAAAGCCAATCAACTCCAAATTTAATCTCATCTATAACATCTGGAATTTTATTAGGTCCTGGCAATCCGTTTGAAGAATAGTAATCATCAAAGGCGAATGAGTTATCGTCATAAGCTAATGCCATTTGATAAATAGCATTAGCGGATGTTGTAGTGTATTGAAGATAATCGGTTGCATCATGCCAACCACCCGTAACATCAATATGCTGATGATTTTTGGTTGGATGATATACAATAAAACCATCGTCAAGATGGCAACTTTCTGTTAAGTATGGATTGAAGCCACATCTCTGTTGCCTCATGTATTTTAAAAGATAATCAGCTGTCCCATTATAGATATTAGATCCTATTCTAAAAACTTCAGACTTAATTTTATTGACTTTGATATAATATTTTCCTGGTTGTTTAAATGATGAAAAATCAAGTCTAAACGTAGTGTTATATGGTCCATATGAACCCTTCGGGACTATTTTATATGAATCGTAAACTAATTCATCTGTGTGAAAATCAATTATTTCAAATGACTCTATTTCATTGTATTCTTTTGATACAAAAACAGCATTTTTGATACTTTCAGGCGTGTAGCCTAAATAATTAATTCTAATCCATGAATTATTTTGAATGTTATAATTGCATGAAAAAAGAATAGTTACCGATATTATAAAAATAATTTTTTTCATCAAAACTATTTAAATATCTATATAATAAAAATAATTAGCTATTAGTGTAAAATAAATTCCAATAAAAATCTACATCAATCCTAACTGACTGTAAAAGCTTAAGAAATCCATAAAATCTTGTTCAGCAACTATTTTTCCATCTTTCATTTTAATTAGTGTAGTTCCAGATACATCAACAGTTTTTCCTGTTGCTGGCACTCCAAAAAATTCTCCGTCATGAGTTCCTTTGAATCTCCAATGTTTTACCATTTTATCACCTTGACCGAATAGGTCAACAAAAATAAGTTCCCCATCAGAAAATCCAGTAATATAATTGCCATAGTAAGCTTTAAAATTTTCTATTCCAACAATGTCACCTGCTGATGTTGCTAATGCAGTTACATCCTTATCAAAATATTCTTCATTAATCATATCAAGATTTCTATCTTTGAAAACACCATCCCAAACCATTTTGTACATTTCAAGATTTTTCTTTAATGAAGTTTGAGCAGCTTCTAATTCTAAGTGCTTTTCTGATGGATTATTACATCCAATAATTAATAGAATTAAAAAAGCCATTATAAAATTTAAATTTTTAATCATAATATTTATTATTTATCATTGGTTTTAAATATAATAATTTACTAGCAATATCATATTACTAATAAATATATCAAATAATCAATCTCAATTTATTTAATGTTTGTCTCTACATATGCAAAAGATTTAATTAATTTCGGACCTGTAGTCTTAACAATGATTATTTAATGAAAAATCTTTGGCTAATAATTCCAATATTATTTTTTTTAAAAATTAATGAGATAAAAGTAATTTCATATAATATAAGATATAACAACTCCAATGATGGAATAAATATTTGGGAAAATAGAAGATCAACTATTACAAATTTTATTATTGATGAAAATCCAGATTTTGCAGGACTACAAGAGGTAACTTATGCTCAACTATTATTTCTAAGTGAGTCTTTAGAAAATTATGATTTTATTGGAGTTGGTCGTAATGATGGAAAAACAAAAGGAGAATTCAGTCCAATATTTTATAACAAGAATGAGTATAAAGTTCTATTCAATGATACGTTTTGGCTTTCCTCAACGCCTAAAAGAGTTTCAATTGGCTGGGACGCATCCATGGAAAGAATCTGTACATATGGATTATTTGAAAATATAGATACAAAAAAAAAATTGTGGGTATTCAATACACATTTTGATCACATTGGTAATGATGCTAGAAAAGAATCTACTGATTTAATTTTAGGATATATTAACAACATTAAATCAAAAAAAATTCCAGTTATATTAACAGGTGATTTTAACTTGGATGATGGTAATTTATCTATAAAAAAAATTCAAAAACAACTAAAGGATGTTTTATTTAATATCAAAAAAAATGATCTTAATTATGAGACATACAATGGTTTTAAAAATTTAGTTAAATCAAAAAGACGAATTGATTATATTTTTACTAAAAATTTTAAAGTAAAAGAAGCTAAACATATTTATATAAAAACACCATATGGTGGTTGGGCATCAGATCATCATCCAGTTTTATCAGTACTTAAATATTAAAAAAAACCCTGCAAATTACAGGGATTAAAGAATATGTGATGTAGCGGTAATCTTGCTCCCCCTCTTGGACTCGAACCAAGGACCCTCTGATTAACAGTCAGATGCTCTAACCAACTGAGCTAAGGAGGAATTTAGTGAAGGCAAATATATATTTAATTTTTGGGTAATCAAATAAGAGAAATAAGAATTAGCTTATAGCTCTAGCTACATCCATTCCATTAGCATATACAAATAATCCAAGAAGTAAAATTAAACCTATATAAGTTGCATATTCCATGAACTTTTCATTTGGTTTCCTTCCACTAACCATTTCATATAAAACAAACATAACGTGTCCACCGTCAAGTGCGGGAATTGGTAATAGATTCATAAATGCTAAAATTATGGAAAGTAATGCAGTAGTCTCCCAGAATCTTTGCCAATCCCAGGCTGCTGGAAAAATTTTTCCAATGGTACCAAAACCTCCAAGCTGTGAAGCCCCAGCTTTAGTAAAAACAAACTGAAATTGACTAACATAATCATATAAAGTCCAATATCCATAATCAAAACCAACCTGAATACTCTCAAAAAATCCATAGTTTAATTTGGTTGGTTTTGGCATTTGATTCATTATGTTAATACCTATGACTTTGTCCTCAGAGTCAAAAGGAACAGTTACGTCAAATAGACTACCATTTCTTAAAATTTCTAATTCCATATAATCAGCGTTCAAAGCCTTATTGTTATCAAAATCATCCCCGCCATAAATTTTGGACCCATTAACTCTGGTTATAATATCGCCTTTAGCCAATCCAGCGTAAGATGCCGGTAAACCTGAGATTACAGAGTCTATAACTAAGTCAGGAACTGGCATAAATGATAACATTTGACCAGATTCCATCATTCTTGTTCCTATATTCTCTGGAATATTTACAATTTTTCTACTACCATCCTCAGAAATCACTTGAACTTCAAAAATTCCTCTAGTAAATAACATTTTATTGATATCAAATTGATCAACAATTTCTTTACCATCAACTGTTAGAATTTTATCACCATCGCTAAATCCAACCTCTTGCATTAATTCAGAAACCTTGAAGCCAGAGTTTAAATTCTCTTCCGAAATAACGGTCTTTCCCCAAACAAACATGATCATCATGTAAAGTAAAAAACCAAGAATAAAATTTACAGTAACACCGCCCAACAAGATAATTAATCGTTGCCATGCAGGCTTGGATCTAAATTCCCAATCTTTAGGTTCAGATGTTGTATGGTCAGTATCAAAACTTTCATCAACAATTCCTGAAATTTTCACATATCCACCAAGTGGAAGAGCTCCAATACCAAATTCTGTTTCACCAATTTTTTTCTTAAAAAAAGTAAATGGCCAATCAATAAATAGATAAAATTTCTCTACTCTACATCCAAATAATTTTGCTGGAATATAATGACCAAATTCATGAAGAACTACAAGAATTGATAAACTTAATATTAATTGAAATGCTTTAATTAAAACTATTTCCATATCTAAAATTGGATCCCAAAAGTAAACTTTTTTGCTATTACAAAAAAACTTAAAAAAAATATTTTAAAAATTATAAAAAAGTTAATTTTGCCAATCCATATGAAAAATAGTTTTTTAAAGAGATACGGACTTTTAATTTTATTTTTTATTATTTTTTCAATAGTTGCAGTTTCATCATTTAATTATGTACAAACTCCAACAAAAAAACTTCCCGTTTACAGTCCATCAATGGTCAGTAATGAATTAGTGGAAGAGGATTTGAGATATGTTAAAAAATACCACAGAATTAGTGATTTTTCATTATTAAACCAAAATGGAGAAAATGTAACCCAGAACGACTATAAAAATAAAATATATGTTGCTGATTTTTTCTTTACCACATGTCCAGATATATGTCCAATCATGACAGGTAATATGGTGTATCTTCAAGAAAAACTAAAAGAAAGTGATGTTATGTTAGCATCTTTTTCTGTAACACCTGAAGTTGACAACGTTGAGGTTTTAAAATCTTACTCTTTAGAAAAAGGAGTTGACGACTCTAAGTGGAATTTGATGACTGGTGAAAAGAAACAAATTTATGATTTGGCTAGAAAGTCATTTTTAGTTGCTAAGAAAATTCATAATGAAAAAAATCACGGTATGATACATACAGAAAATTTTGTTTTAGTTGATAAAGAGAAAAGAATAAGAGGATATTACGATGGTACAAATATGGATGAAATGATTAAATTACTAGACGATATTAAAATACTTATAGATTCTTATGAAAGTTCTTAAAATTTTATTTTTTTCCTGCTTATTATTTTTCTCATCTTCAACTATCTTAAGTCAAGAGCTAATCATTGGTGAAGAAAGAGTTGAGCCTGGTATTGTTTTAATTTTTGAAGGTGCTGTTAAAGATGTTGTGATACCAAAATCCAATAATTTAAGTGTTGAAGAAACTAATGTACATATTGAAGCTAGAGTCAATTGGGATTCTTCAGATATTCCGGAAGGGACTCCAGCAGGTGGATTTGTGCCTTTCTTAAAAATAAGTTCTGTCATATTAAATCAAAGTACTGGTCTAAAAACATTTATTGATCTAACCCCTCATATCAATCTGATTGATAACTTTCATTATGCACGAAATATTGCTCTTCCAGGTAAGGTTGATGATTTATATACAGTTGAATTTAAAATCAATCCTCCTCACGTTTATGATTTAGCTTTTCATAAAGATTGGGCTGAAAAATTTGGTAAAGATTTATTCAAAGGAAAATCCTACACTTACGAAAATGTTGACTTTGAGGAAATTGCAAAGGCAAGCAGAGAATAAAATTTTTGCTAAATTTATTCAAATCAAAAAAAATTTTATGAAAAAAATATTATTTATAGTTAGCCTATTATTAATTGGCTGCGAGACAAATCAAAACAGAGAAAATGCAACATGGACATTTGATGCATCGACTGGAGACTATATTGAATGGCAAAGTGAAAATGATTTTGCAAATGAAATGACAAATGCTGCTTTTGTTCATCTTTATAATGTTGAATATGAAAAAGCAATGGTATTTTTCGAAAAAGCTTTGGAATATGACCCATCACTATTTGGACCACATGTAGTTTTAGCTGGATTTTCAGAAGAAGGATCTGAAAAACAACAAATGCATATATCTAAAGCCAAAGAACTAGTTGAAAATAAAAATGATACCTCAAAACTATTCGTTTCACTATTAGACTTAGACAAGGGAGGAAGTTGGCCTCTTGTTACACAAGGTGCTCACGATGTTTGGAAATCAATGAGGGATGTTGAACCAAAAGGTAAACTAATTCATTATTATTATGCATTTACAATTCCTGGTATGGAAAATAAAATTCAGGAAATGGAAACACTTTTAGCTGAACTCAAAGATGGGGTTGGTGATAGTGAATCAATAGCTATTAGTGGTGATCACTCCTTTATGATTGCTCCAATAATTAATACATTGGGTTATTTTTATTATAATATTGGTAACAAAGTAGAGGCCAAAAATTTATTTGAAGAATATCTAAACCTTTATCCTAATGGATATAATTCTTATGACTCAATGGGTGAGTTTTATTACAACGAGGGTGATATGGAAAATGCTTTGATATATTATAAAAAAGCTAAGGAAATGTATCCAGCTGCAACATCAGCAAATTTGATGATTGAAGAAATTTCAAAATCTTAAATTATATTAAGGGTAAGATCTAATTACTATTTTGCCCTTAATTTTTAATCTCTAGAATTATATCAATTTCAACGGCAATATTCATTGGTAATGAATTCATTCCTAATGCTACTCGTGTATGCTTACCTATATCGCCAAAAACTTCAACTAATAAATCAGAACATCCATTTATAACTTTTGGTTGATCTGTAAAATTAGATGCTGAATTAACCATTCCATTAACTCTAATGATTTGTTTCACATTTCTAAGATCACCAATTGCAGATTTAATTGTAGAAATCAAATTTATGCCTGTAGCTCTAGCTGCTTCATATCCCTGATCAATAGTCAAATCATATCCCAACTTTCCTATAATATATTCACCATCTTTTTTTAGTGGTCCTTTTCCAGATATAAATAGAAGATTTCCAGATCTTACAGTATTTACATAGTTTGCAACTGGATTAGATGGAGTGATTAGTTCAATTCCTAATTCCTTTAATTTAGTTTCTGGATCAAAATTAGGATCTATATCCTTCTTAGCTGGAACACATCCAATAACAAGGAATAACATTAAGTAAAAAGTTTTTTTGATTTTCATATTATATATTGAATTTAAAATTATCCTAGAGAGACATCCAAACTCATCATAACAATAAAACCTGCAATTAGTCCCATTGTCGCTAAGTCTGTATTTCCTCCTCTTTGACTTTCGGGGATTACCTCTTCAACAACAATAAAAATCATTGCTCCTGCAGCAAATGATAAAGCGTAAGGTAAAATTGGCCAAACAAGAATTACCAAAGCAGCCCCTATTACAGCAAAAATTGGCTCTACTATTGCAGAAAGTTGACCCCATATCCATGATTTTGTTCTACTAAAACCTGCTCTTCTAACTGGCATTGAGACAGCAAAACCTTCGGGAAAATTTTGGATTCCAATTCCAATACCTAATGCAACGGCAGCACCTAAACTATAAACGTTAGCAAATTCAGGTATAACCAAAGCACCAAATGCAACACCCACTGCAAGACCCTCAGGAATATTATGAATAGCTATAGCTAATACGAGTAAAGAGGTTTTTTTAAGATCAGTCTTTGGTCCCTCTGCTTCTTTCATTTTTCCAAAAACATGTAAGTGTGGAATTGCCTTATCTAATAAAAACATGAATAATGCTCCAACAAAAAACCCAATTGCGGGAGGTAAAAATGATGGCATACTTGATTGACCTAATTCATTTTGAACTTCAACAGCATCAATGGCTGGAGCAATTAATGACCAAAAACTTGCAGCAATCATTACACCACCAGTAAAACCAAGAGCCATATCAAGAGCTTTTCTATTTGAGCCTTTAAATAAAAAGACAAGTGAAGCCCCAATAGCTGTCATAATCCATGTAAATAGACCTGCATAAAGTGCTTGTAATATTGGGCTGGTTTGGGATTGAAAAAATTCTAAAATAGAATTCATTATTTAATTTATAAAAACAATTAGTTCTAATAGCTCACCAATCAAAGGTATGAATTAATAAGCTCTTAAAATAAGATTATTACAAATCAAAATTAAATCACTTTTTTCATGATTTTTGGCATTTAAATTCTCTAATGAATTGATTGCTTTTGATGAATACTCTTTAACTAAATCTTTTGTCTTAACATCAACTTTTGCATGTTTAAATAAGTCAAATACTTTTTGAATTTTAGAATCATCATTACTTTCTGATCCATTATATACTTGATCTAAAATTTGAGAATTTTTAACTGAAGAAATTTCTTTGTAGATGTGATACATTACTGTTTTTTTTCTCTTCATCACATCACCGCCTATTTTCTTTCCAATTAACTTTTGATCACCATATAAATCCAAGTAATCATCCTGTATTTGAAATGCCAATCCTAAATTTAAACCAATCTCATACAATGATTCTAAATCGCTTTCACTGACATTATTTATAATACCTCCCATTTTTAAGGAAGATCCTAAAAGAACAGCCGTCTTATATTTTATCATTTGAATGTAATCTGAAAATTTTAATTCATTTTCTTTTTCAAATTCAATATCTAACTGCTGTCCTTCACATATTTTTAAAGCAGTATCATTAAAAATTTCTATCAGTTTTTTTTGAATATTTGCTTCATAATTTTCCAAACATTTATAAGCCAATATTTGCATTGCATCTCCCGAAAGTATTGCCTGATTTACAGTCCATTTTAAATGAACTGTTTCTTTCCCTCTTCTAATTTTTGAAGAGTCCATAATATCGTCGTGAATTAATGTAAAATTGTGAAAAAGCTCATTTGCCAGTGCTGCTGATAATGCATAATCAGTATTATTATTATATAATCTACTGGCTATAAGAGTCAGAATTGGACGAACTCGTTTTGAAGGTAATTTTAAAAAGTATTTAATAGGCTCATATACTGAATTGTCATTTAGGTCATTAATAAAATTATCAATGTGACTATTAAATAAATTTGTATGATCTTTAAAACCTTTCATTATACAAATGCTAAAATACATTATATAAATATTAAAAGGTAAATTAGATGTTTAGAAACTTTGGAAAGTTGAGTTGTTTTCTAGTTTCTTTTAGATATTTGTAATTATGTACAGAACTAATAATTGCGGAGAGCTTAAAATTTCGGATGTTGGAAAAACTGTAACTCTTGCAGGTTGGGTTCAAAAAATAAGAAATAAAGGTTTTTTAATTTGGATTGATCTCAGAGACAGGTATGGCATAACTCAGCTTATCATAAATTCAGAAAAAAGCTCAAAGAAAGTTATTGATGCTGTAAAAGATATTGGAAGAGAGTTTGTAATTCAAGTTGAAGGAGAAGTAATTAAAAGAGAAGCAATAAATATGAATATCCCAACTGGTGAAATCGAGATATTTGTCAACGAAATAAATATTTTAAATTCATCCAACGTACCCCCTTTTACAATTGAAAATGAAACTGATGGAGGTGTGGAATTAAGAATGAAGTATAGGTATCTAGACCTTAGAAGACCAGCTTTAAAAGACAATATTATTTTTAGGAATGAATTAACTTTTCAAGTGCGTAAGTACTTAAAAGAGGAAGGATTTATTGATGTTGAAACTCCTTATTTAATCAAATCAACACCTGAAGGAGCAAGAGATTTTGTAGTACCCTCTAGAATAAATCCTGGAGAATTTTATGCACTTCCACAATCACCTCAAACATTTAAACAGTTGCTTATGGTATCTGGATTTGATAAATATGTTCAAATTGTAAAATGTTTTAGGGATGAGGATCTTAGAGCTGATAGGCAACCAGAATTTACTCAAATTGATTGTGAAATGTCATTTGTCAATCAAGAGGATATCCTAAATACTTTTGAAGGATTAGTCAAAAATTTATTTAAAGTTTGTATCGGAGCATCTTTGGAAAAATTTGATCGTATATCCTACGCTGATGCAATGGAACTTTATGGGTCTGATAAACCTGATACACGATTTGGAATGAAGTTTTTAAACCTTTCAGAAAAAGCTAAGGGAAGTGGTTTTAAAATTTTTGATTCCAGTGAATCTATTTATGGATTTACTATTGAAAATGGTGAATCTTTTTCAAGAAAAGATATTGATTATTATACAGACTGGGTTAAAAGACCTCAAATTGGTGCTCTTGGTTTGATTTGGATAAAGCATAATCAAGATGGGTCAGTAAAATCTTCAGTTGATAAATTCTTTAATGAAGAACAATTAAAATCAATGACAGGTTCCAAAGCTGGAGATCTAACATTTATAATTTCTGGTGATAAGAAAAAGACACTTACTCAACTTGGGAGTTTAAGAATACATGTTGGTGAAAAACTAGGGCTTAGAGATAAAAATAAATTTAATGCATTATGGGTTACTGACTTTCCTATGTTCGAATGGGATGAAGAAACTAAAAGATATCATGCAATGCATCATCCATTTACATCACCAGTTGAAAATACAATTGGGGAGGATCCAGGATCAACTCTAGCTAATGCTTATGACCTTGTTATAAATGGAAATGAAATTGGTGGTGGATCAATAAGAATTCATGATCAAAAACTACAAGAGGAAGTTTTCTCAATTTTAGGATTTTCTAAAAAAGAGGCGTTTAATCAATTTGGATTTTTACTAGAAGCTTTTACTTACGGTGCACCTCCACACGGCGGTATTGCATTTGGATTAGACAGGTTAGCTGCTGTTATGAAAGGTGAAGAATCAATCAGAGACTATATAGCATTTCCAAAAAACAATAGTGGACGAGATGTTATGATTGACAGCCCATCAAGCATTGATAAAGACCAATTGGATGATTTAAATATTAAAATCAAATAATTTGTTTCTACGAATTTTACTATACATTATTTTTATTCTGGATTTGGCTCTACTGTTTTTCGGATTGTACAAAAAAAACACAGATATCGAACTTGGAGAAAAATTAATTGGAAGTAGTGTTCTTGCTTTCTGTTTTATTTTCCTACCTATCTTTCTTTATTACCGCTACAGTAAGAGGAATTTAGAGGATTATATTTATAAAGACTAAGTTTTCTTCAGTTTCCTTTTTTTAATAAAAAAAGCATCAATTAGTAATTTACACTCATTAGATAAAACTCCATAAGAAACTTTTGTTTTAGGGTGTAATGTTGTATTTAATTTTCTGTATCCTCTGTGAGGATCACTAGCTCCAAAAACAAGTCTTGATAGTTGTGCCCAATACATAGCACCAGCACACATTTGACATGGTTCCAATGTTACATACAACGTACAATCATGTAAATATTTACCGCCTAGATAATTAGCTGCAGATGTTATAGCTTGCATTTCAGCGTGAGCAGTTACATCATTAAGCATTTCTGTCAAATTATGAGCTCTAGCAATAATTTTATCATTTGAAACAATTACAGCACCAACAGGAACTTCATCTTTTTCAAAAGCCGTTTTGGCTTCAGCAAGGGCTTTAGACATATAGAAAATATCTTTTTCTTTCTGGTTCATTAACTTAATTTTTTATACCATTCTAATGCTAATCCATCAGTTAAACTAGCAATAAAACAACTAACATCTAACAAACTTGAATATAAATCTGTATCTCGATTTAAATATTCCTTTGGAATACATTCCAAAGCTAATTCATCAAATGCACTTACTTTGTCATTTCTCCAATTTATTACTGAATTTGTAAAGGTTTTTAAAAGGAAATTTAAAACTTTATATCCTGTGAGTTCTTTTTCAATCACCTCTTTAGACTTATAGACTTTTTCAATACTAATCTCAATTATTCCATCCATTTGTGCTTTAAATTTACTTATGGACATTAGAGATTTATCGAAAGTACCATCCAATATTTTTTCTTCATTTTCAATAAATATTTTAACTGCTTCGTTGATTAAAGTATTTATTGCTAAAGCTCTTAAGTATGCGATTCTCTGAGACTTT
>CACLUN010000021.1 GCA_902610105.1 uncultured Bacteroidota bacterium | reverse complement strand
AAATGGTACTGGCACTGACGGTTGTTCATCTCTTTCAAATGCATCATCAATCAACGGCAAAATAGCAGTTGTTGATAGAGGTGCTTGTTACTTTGCTACCAAAACAGTGAATGCTCAGGCTGCAGGAGCTAAACTTCTAATTATTGTGAATAATGTTGATGGCCCCCCAGTAGGTATGGCCGCACCTAGCGATGGATCAGTTGATTTAAATGCAATAAATATCCCAACAATAATGATTTCACGATCTGATGGAAATAATTTAAAAAATATGTTGGAAAATAATGATAATGTCAAACTATCTGTTCAAAAAACTGTTCAAGTTGCGTCTGGATATACGATTGTTCCTGGTACCTTTTACATTAATGATGTTGCCGTAAGAAATAACAATGGAGCATCAGAAGTTTATGCCGCTGTGGGTTTATCTGGTTACAGAGATGCTGCATCAACTTTATTTGGAGGAGAAGATTATGGCTTATACAAATCCTCTGATGGTGGTGAAAATTGGAAAAGGCTCGAAATTTACATTGACAATTCGACAAGACCTATTCAACCTATTGATATTGAAATTAGTGCTGTTGATAATTCCGTTTGGGTTTCTTCAACGCGGGATTTTTCTGGAAATGGTGGAGGTGGAGTTTGGCAATCCGACGACTCTGGTGAAAACTTTACAAAGAAATATCAAGTTGATGAAGAATATGTACCAGGTAGGACTGAAATTGAGGTTACCTCAAACAACACTGTATGGATTTATTCTTCCACTCAGGATTCTAGCCCAGTAAAATTATTTAAGGGTACTAATGGTCTAAATTCATCTGTCTCATCAATCGATTTACCTGATGCTGTTGATATTGATGGTGATTTTACAAGAAGTCAGCATTGGTATGATCAAATGTTGGAGGCTGATCCTGTAAACCCTAATAAAGTTTTTGTTGGAGGAATTAATTTACATAGAACAATAAATGGCGGTGCTCCCGGAACAACTAATCCATGGACTCAGATTAGTCAGTGGTATGGAGGAACCTTTAGTGGTGTCAATTATCAATATGTCCACGCAGATCAACACGGAGCTGCGATACTTGAATCAGATCCCAATAAAATTCTATTTGGTAATGATGGTGGAGTATTCTTTTCTAGCAACGGGGGGGATAATTTGAGTTCGAGGAATGACAACTACCATACATCTCAATACTATACCATTGGTGTTGCACCTTCAACAATGTTTACTGACCATCGTGTCACAGTTAGCGGCAGGGATTTAAGAACATTAAATTCATTTAGTAAGACAGTTATTCAAGCTGAAGCTGGCAGACAAGATGTTTTTGCGGGTGGATTACAAGACAACGGAACTCAGTTTTCGGTTGACAGAACTAATGGATCAACAACATCAACGAGGTCTGGAGGCGGAGATGGAGCTGCAACGATGTTTTCACAAAATCCAAACAACAAATACTTTATTCAAAATTATGTTTACAACAACGATGTACGTGCAGTTAATTTAAATGGTAATAATTCAAGAGAATTTGATTTACTAAATGAGGGAGGGTCAAATGGTGATTTCATAACTACACAAGCCCTTGACTCAAACTTAGGGATTGTGTATTCTAATTATGGTGGTAATAGAATCATAGTTCTCTATGATTGGGATGATTTTAAAGAAGAAGACAGGAACCAGAATGCACCAAGTTTCATTTTACAAAATTCAACATTTTTAACTTCTAATGTTTCTGCTTTAACGGTCTCACCGCACACTACTATTTCTTCAACATTATATTTTGGTACTGAAGCCGGTCAGGTTGTTAAAGTTGAAAATGCCAACTCTGTCCCCAATGCAACAACTGGACAATCAAATGCTAAATTTACAAGTTTAACTGACCAGAAATTTGTTGGCAGTATTTCAGATATTGAAATTGGAAAAGATGAGAATCATCTTTTCGTGACATTTCACAACTATGGAGTTGAAAATATTTTCTATTCAAGCGATGGAGGTGAAACATGGCAAGAGAAGGAAGGAAATCTTCCTGATATTCCAGTTAGATGTATATTACAAAATCCCTTACTTGAAAATGAAGTAATTATAGGTACTGAGCTTGGAGTTTGGTATACAAAAGATTTTGATACCGCAAGTCCATCATGGTCTCAAGCTAATGCAGGAATGAAGGATGTCAGGATTACTGATTTGGATATGAGAGATGATTACAAAGTATTCGCAGCAACTTATGGCTTAGGCGTATACTCATCATACTTTACTGAAACTGGGGGTGATCCAGCAATCAAAATATCAACAAATGTTGATAATATAACAATCTTTAAGGGTGAAAGTGGTTCTTTTAATGTTGACTATAAGTCTCTAAATGATTTTAATGAAGAAGTTGAGTTTTCAATTGATGGGTTACCACAAAACACTGATGTTGATTACAACCCAAGCAATATAATAACCATCAGCGAAGACGGTACATTAGAAATCAAATTAAATATTGATGAAAATGCTGATACTAAAAGCTATCCGCTAACAATAAATGCCGTATCTAATACCCAAAATAAGACAACTGGAATATTACTTGAAGTCACATCTGATGATGTTGATAATGATGGGATTAAAAACGATGTTGATAATTGTCCAGAAACTGCAAACGCTGAACAATCAGATATCGATGGTGATGGTATTGGTGATGTATGTGACTCCAATCCACTCCCAAAAGATACGTTTAGCTTGCAATCATCAAATGAGACTTGTAGAAGTTCTAATGATGGTAAAATGCAGCTAGATATCAAAAGAGACGGACTCCCTAGTGATACTGATTTTAAATTTACAGTTGCTGTAACAGGTGGTCCATCTGGCTTCACTCACACACCTGAGCTTATTGAAGGTAATTCATGGACCTTATCTAGCCTACAAGCCGCTAGTTATACTGTTTGCTTAACTTCAGACTTTATTGCTAATTACAAACAATGTTTTAATGTTATAATTACAGAACCTCAAGATCTTGCAGTCTTAACATCTCAAGCAAGAGGATCTGATATCCTTAACATGACAATGAGCGGAAGCAAAAGCTATACTATTATGCATAATAATAAGCCAATCAAAACATCTGAATCTAAATTTGATTTAGATCTGAAGAAAGGTCTTAATATAATTAAGGTGTATGCTGAAAAAGAATGTCAAGGAGTTTATGAAGAAACAATCTTCAACTCTGAAAATATTTTATTAAGTCCTAACCCAGCAACATCATCATCAAAACTATGGATAGGTGGAGATGATAAAAGCGTAAACGTAAGTATGTTTGACAACGCTGGTAGACTGCTTTGGACAAATGAAAATAATGTTCCAAGCTCAAGATCAATAGATATACAAGTTTCTAATTTAAGACCTGGCCTTTACTACGTAAAAGTTGAGTCAGAAACCGTTAAACAAACTGCAAAACTTATAAAAGAATAATCACTTATTAATATAAATGAAAAATTTAAATACCAAGATATTCTTTATAATTGCTCTTTTTTCCATAATCTACTTTGTTGATTTAAATGACAATAAAATAGATTATCATTCAATTAGAACATTGCACAAACATAATCTTGAAAAAAGTCCATTTAAAAATACCAAGAAACTTTCAAAATCAGAACGTAAAGAGTTGCAACTCCCTCCTAATCCTTATAATGAAAGATTGTGGGAATTAACAATGGATCCTGTACTAGGAAGGCCACGTAGTGAAAACTTATATCAAATACAGGACGAATTGTATCAAAAGTCCCTCTACCCAGAAGAAGGAGTCCCTGGTGAAAATCCGGATATGGCATGGATAGCTAGAGGACCATCAAATGTTGCAGGCAGAACAAATGGGATTATGTTTGATCCAAATGACGCAACAAACAAAAGAGTTTTTGCTGGGGGTGTAAGCGGTGGAATATTTGTAAATGATGATATAACTAATGTTAACTCAGAATGGAGAATGATTGAAGGTGTGCCCAGAAACTTACCCATTTCTGAATTGACTTATGATCCAAACAACCCTAAAATATTTTATGCCGGAACTGGTGAATCATTTACTAGCGGAGATGCAATAGGAAATGGTTTATGGAGGTCAAATGATGGCGGTTATAGTTGGGAAAATATTTTTGGAGGAAGATCTGACTCTGAAGAAGTTTTTAAAAATGAAATGCTTCAAATCGAAGTTATGACTGAAAATGATGCTAATCCAATGTATTTTCTACAAGCATCATTTGGTCCAAATCTGCCTGGTCCTCCACTCAATTACCTGCAAAATGATATTATTATTGCAAATCCGATTGATGGCTGCTCAACATTTTCTAATGCAGAGCAAATTAATGGTAAAATAGTTTTAATTCAGGATGGTACAATAAATGGAGATTCAAACTGTGATTATTATAAAAAGGTAAGTGAAGGTCAAAAAGCTGGAGCTAAGGCTGTTATAGTATATAATAAGGATGATGGATCCTCAAATTGGACAGATGACTTAACCACCATGAATTCCAACAATAATGATGCAACTGCTATTACTATACCATCTTTATATATAAAAGCTGCTGACGGTGAAAAATTAAAAGAATACACCGAAAGTAAGACAACAACTGTAAAAATTATTAAGCAAAGTAATTTATTAGTTTCGGGTGTAACAGTTGTTCCTGGAATGTTTTTTATAAATGATGTAGTTGTCAGAAATAATAATGGCAACTCAGAGATATATGTTGCTGCTGGATCTAGGAAATGGGACAGAGTCCTAGGAACAAGAAGTGACACCCAAAATACAATTATTGGATCCGGTCATGATGGTATTTACAAGTCTGTTGATGGAGTAAATTGGGAAAAAATTGAGCTATATTACCCTATTGATGAGAATAATTCTGTACATAATTCAACAGTCGTACCAATGGACCTTGAACTTGATAAAGATAATAGGCTTTGGGCGTCATCGACAATAAGTCCTCGTTACGGAATGGTTGGCGGCCAATGGGGTGAAGATCCCCCTAAAGGAGGAGGTAAATTATATAGGCTAAACGAAGAAGGGTCCTCTGCCACATTTATTCATGCGATAAAAGTTCAAAGAAATACTAATAATGGTACTGTTACCTATGATGGTAGAAGAACCGAAATGGCTTTCACTGCTGATAATCGGCTAATTGTTCTTTGTATTGCGCCAGAACTCTATGAGGGTTATTACAGGGTAGTACCAAGATTATACAGAGGTTCTATTCAAGATTGGATACAAGGAAATCCAAAAGAATTATCCAAACCAAATGATGCCGATACTGGGATTGAAATATATGATTTTTCTAGAGGGCAAGGATATTACAGTGTCTCTTTAGCTGCCCATCCAACTAACAAAGACAGAGCTTATGTCGGCGGTATCAACCTTTTCAGCTCGAACCAAGCTGGTGATGATTGGGGACAATTAACCCACCAAAGGGGGAGATATGCTCAGTACATTCACGCAGACCAACACTCTGTTATTTTTAGTAAAAATAATGGGGAAGTAATGCTAATTGGAAATGATGGTGGAATTGGATATTCGTCAGATGGTGGAAATCTAGAGCCAAGAAACAATATGTTTCACACTGCTCAATACTACACTGTTGCGGTTGCTCCTAAAGGAATGTTTGATAATTATGCAACTAAAGTTTATGGCTATGACCCACTTCAAGGATCTTGGGATCAAAGTGCAGATAATGGTAATGGAGGTTATGTACGAAAAATGGAAACCATAATAAATGGTCAATCGGATGTTTTTGCTGGTGGCATGCAAGATAACGGTACTTCTCTTCAGGCTGATAACGACAATAGTTTATCATTAGGAAATGATATTAGCGGAGGAGATGGAGCTGCAACTATGTTCTCACAAAATGAAAATAATAGGTATGTTGTTTATAATTACGTCTACAACAATATTGTAACAGTTCTGAACATGAATAATCCATCAAATGATAGGAGTTATTGGTGGAGAATAGCAAGCAATGACGACAATGAGGGGGATTTTATAAATAAAGGTGCTTTAGATTCAAATCTTGGTATTATTTATATGTCAGCAGGTGCTGGAAAAGTTAGAGCATTTCACAATTGGGATGATTTTGCACCAGGTTCGCAAGGCACAATAAAAGATACTTATTTGATTGAAAATTTAGGTTCAGGCATTACTGCTTTAAATGTATCCCCATTTGAAACCCAAAGTTCAACTCTATTTGCTGGAAATGAAGTTGGCCAATTGTTTAAAATTAGTAATGCTCAAAACCCAAACAATCAAGATAGGCAGGAAATTAATGGTAATGAGTTTTCTGGAAGTATTTCCGATATTGAGTTTGGAGTAGATGAGAATCACATTTTTGTTACAATGTACAATTATGGCGTAGAGAGTATATTTTACACTACTGATGGAGGTGTGACTTGGGAGAAAAAAGAAGGTAATCTTCCCGACCTACCTGTGTATAATATTCTACAAAGTCCACTTGATAGTGATGAGGTAATAATAGGTACTGAGCTTGGAGTTTGGTTTACTAATAACTTTAGCTCTGATAACCCAAATTGGGCTCAAGCCAACGCAGGAATGAAAGATCTACGAGTCACAGATATGGATTTGAGAAAGGGTGATAATAAAGTTTTCATATCCACATATGGGCTTGGGATTTTCTCAGGAATTTTTCAAAATACTGAACCAACATTTACAATTGATTCAAATACCAATTCTATTGAAATTCTAACAGGTAATAAAAAGAGTTTTGATGTTGACTATAGAGTTTATAATGACTTTGATGAAGAAGTTATATTCTCAATCGAGGGTCTGCCAGATAATACAATTATTAATTACAACCCGGCTAAAAAATTTATAATTAATAGTGATGGAAAGTTGACTATTGAGTTAGAAATTGATATTGATGCAGAAATTGGTTCATACGATTTAAAATTAAAAGCTGTTTCCACCAGTAAATCTAGAGAACTAGAAATTACTTTAAGAGTTATCTCTGATGACAATGATAAAGATGGGATTAAAAACGATGTTGATAATTGTCCAGAAACTGCAAACGCTGATCAATCAGATATCGATGGTGATGGTATTGGTGATGTATGTGACTCCAATCCACTCCCAAAAGATACGTTTAGCTTGCAATCATCAAATGAGACTTGTAGAAGTTCTAATGATGGTAAAATGCAGCTAGATATCAAAAGAGACGGACTCCCTAGTGATACTGATTTTAAATTTACAGTTGCTGTAACAGGTGGTCCATCTGGCTTCACTCACACACCTGAGCTGTTAAGTTCAGATGCTTGGAAAAAAGAAAACTTACAAGCCGCTAGTTATACTGTTTGCTTAACTTCAGACTTTATTGCTAATTACAAACAATGTTTTAATGTTATAATTACAGAACCTCAAGATCTTGCAGTCTTAACATCTCAAGCAAGAGGATCTGATATCCTTAACATGACAATGAGCGGAAGCAAAAGCTATACTATTATGCATAATAATAAGCCAATCAAAACATCTGAATCTAAATTTGATTTAGATCTGAAGAAAGGTCTTAATATAATTAAGGTGTATGCTGAAAAAGAATGTCAAGGAGTTTATGAAGAAACAATCTTCAACTCTGAAAATATTTTATTAAGTCCTAACCCAGCAACATCATCATCAAAACTATGGATAGGTGGAGATGATAAAAGCGTAAACGTAAGTATGTTTGACAACGCTGGTAGACTGCTTTGGACAAATGAAAATAATGTTCCAAGCTCAAGATCAATAGATATACAAGTTTCTAATTTAAGACCTGGCCTTTACTACGTAAAAGTTGAGTCAGAAACCGTTAAACAAACTGCAAAACTTATAAAAGAATGAAAGAATTAAAATTTATAGTATTTATATCACTAATTGTTCTAGTATCCTGTAAAGGTAAAGAAGGAGGTGGTGGAGATGGCGGAGTTGACCCACCACCACCAGTACCAGCACCAACAGCAGCCACTCTCAACACCCCTGCAAAAAACTCTGAATGTTTAGATGGAGAAAATGTTGAGTTTAAATGGGCTGCATCGGATAATACAGATAGTTATGATATTACAGTTAAGAACTTACTCACCCAAGCTGTTGTGAGTCAAACAACAACTTCAACCACAGTAACTATAAAACTTGAGAAAGGAAATCCATATTCCTGGTTCATTACATCAAAATCAAATAGCACAACCGATACTGCTGATAGTGAAAAGTGGAAGTTTTACCTCAAAGGAGATCCTGTTGATAACTATTCCCCTTTTCCAGCCGATTTGATTAGTCCAAAAGCAGAAGCCACTGTAACAGCTGGCTCAATAAAATTTGAATGGAATGGTAGTGATGCTGACTCTGGTGATACCCTTAATTATGATGTCTATGTTGGATCGGTAAATCCACCAACAACCAGAATTGCAGCTAATTACTCCTCTAACTCAATTAATCATGCTATTAATGATGCAGGAACATATTATTGGAAAGTAATTACAAAAGATAATTCGGGAAGTAATTCAGACTCTGGTGTTGCAAAATTTAAGGTTGTAAATTAAATTTTTTAAGAGCATTTATTAATTTTTTTATATCGGATTTGGTATTAAAAAAGTTAAAACTAACCCTCACACCCATGCCTCTCTGAGAACATATTATTTTATTGTTAGTTAAATGTTTGAATAATTTATTATCTGAATCTTTCAAATTAAAAATAGTTGAATGACTTTTTCTAATTTTTAATTTCTCGTCAAGCATGTTAATACTTTCTAATTCCTTTTTAAAAAATTTAGAAAAGTTTTTGAGTTGTTTTTCAACTTTTCCAATCATTGGTTTTAGTTTGTCTATTGAAAACCCCAAACTTCCAATTGAGAGCATATCATAATGTCCTATCTCTATTAACTTTTTTAATTTATTGTAATTACAATTAAAAAATTTATTTAAATAAAAATTCTTTTTTACTAAAATAAAAGCTACACCATATCCCGATAACATCCACTTATAACCACTTGAAATTAATACATCAAATGGAGAGTTAGAAAAGTCAAATTTAGATGTTCCACAAAATTGAGTGCCATCTGCAATTATCGATATCTCGCTATATTTTTTCTTTAAATATTTGAGAAAATCAATGTCAATTTTAAGTCCATCTATCCATTGCACTATTGATATAGCTATAAAATTAGGCTTGTATTTTTTTACTGCATTTTCAATATTTTTTTCTACAAATGCATCATTCTTCACATATATAATTTCGAAACCTTTATTGATTATTGCTTCTGATATTGAGGGGTAATCATCTTCCAATACCAAAAAAGATGGTTTTCTTTTAAACTGATTTACTAATGAATGGAATCCCATAGAAAAAGATGAAGTAAAAAAAATATTTCCATCCTTAACATTAAAAAAATTACCTATTTTATTCTCAACCTCTTTTAAAAGATTTTCATGATTATTTCTAATTTGACTTTTTTCAACTAAGGACTTTCTTTCATATTTATATCTCCAATCGAGTAATTCATAATACATAGGTCCAGCCTTAGCACTATCTAAATAAATTTTTTGTGGATCTTTATAAAATCTCATTTAATTGAAATAGGTAAAATGATTTATTCTCTTAATTTTGCACTTAATGCAAAGTAAAAGTAGTTCAGATATTAATCAAGAGCAAATCGAGCAATTGGAATATGCTCAAAAGCGAATAAATCAAAAGAAGAGGCTTTATTATAATTTTGTACTTTTTATATTTACATCACTTATCTGCTTAACACTTGATCATATTTTTTCAGTATTAGACAAATTGTACTTTTTGGACTACTCATGGTCATTTTGGATTATTTTTATATGGTTTTTTACCTTGCTATTTCACGCTTTTAATGTCTATGTAACTAATAAATTCATAAATAATTCGTGGATAAAAAAACAAAAAGCTAAACTCATCAATTTACAAAAAATGAAAATTGAAAATTTAAAGAATGAAATGGAAAATGAATCTAGAATTATTGCTAAATCAGAACTATTTAACAAAAAAAGTCAATTAATTACAATAATAGTTGCAGCTGCAGAAAACAACATAATTGGAAATAAAAATAAACTTATTTGGCATCTTAGTGATGATTTAAAAAGATTCAAAGAATTAACAAAAGGGCACAATGTAATTATGGGTAGAAAAACTTTTGAATCTATGCCCAGAGCTCTTCCCAATAGAACTAATATAATAATTACTAGAAAAAAAGATTATTTTGCTGAAAATGCAATTGTAACTAATTCTTTAATTGAAGCCATCAAACTAACTAGTGATGATCCTCAGCCATTTATTATTGGAGGAGGTGAAATCTATAAAATCGCTCTAAATATTTCTGATAGAATTGAATTAACAAGAGTTCATCATAATTTTGATGGTGATACTTACTTTCCAGATATTGATAGTAAAATATGGAGTGAAATTAATAGAACTGAAAAGAAAAAAGATGATAAACATAAGTATGATTACACTTTTATTACTTATGAAAAAATTTAATTACATATGAAAGCTTTTGTATTTCCTGGTCAAGGATCTCAATTCCCAGGGATGGGATACGATTTATATAAATCTAATGAAAAAGTTAAATCACTTTTCAATCAAGCAGATGATGTTTTAGGCTTTACGTTGTCAAATGTGATGTTTAAAGGAAATGAAGAAGAATTAAAGCAAACCAAAATAACTCAACCAGCAATATTTTTACATTCAATTGCTGAACTAATTGTATTACAAGAAACTCATTCACCGAGTGCTGTTGCTGGTCATTCTTTAGGCGAATTTTCATCACTTGTTGCAAATAATACCATATCATTTGAAGATGGATTAAAACTTGTTTTTTTAAGAGCTAAAGCAATGCAAAAATCTTGTGAGAATAGCAGTGGAACAATGGCTGCAATTTTGGGTCTTGATGATAAAATAATAAAAGATACGTGTGAAAGTTTTGATGGAAATGTAACAGCCGCTAATTTTAATTGTCCGGGTCAGGTTGTTATTTCTGGAGAATTAAATGCTGTAAAAAAAATATGTGAAAAATTTAATGAAATTGGCGCAAGAAGAAGTATTCTTTTGCCTGTTGGCGGTGCATTCCACTCAAACCTTATGAATGATGCAAAATCTGAGCTAAAAGAAGCAATTCATAAGACTAAATTCAATAACCCCTCATGCCCAATCTATCAAAATTTTACAGCTCAAAAAACAACTAACATTGAAATAATTAAAAAAAACCTAATTAATCAATTAACTGCACCAGTACTATGGACACAAACAATAAAGAATATGGTTAATGATGGATATTTGGATTATACGGAAGTTGGACCAGGGAAAGTTTTACAAGGTTTGATTAGAAAAGTTAACAGAGAAGTTACTACAGAATCAGCTTTAGGATAAAAATTTATTGATTTTACCTGAAATATATTCTATTTGGTCAAGACTTAACTCGGAATGCATTGGTAAAGATATTACCTCATTTATCAACTGATTAGTTATGCTAAAATTTTCTTCTTTAAATCTTGTATCAGCATAAGCTTTTTGAAGATGAAGTGGTACTGGGTAGTAAATTCCAAAAGGAATTTTATTACTAATCAAATACTCACTTAAAGCATCTCTATCTGAATTTATTATTCTTAATGTATACTGATGAAAAACGTGAGAATTACGGTCTCCAACTACTTTTGGTGTAATTATTTTTGGATTATTTTTGAAGAAAGATGTATAAGTATCTGCAGATTTCCTTCTCTTTTCATTGTAAGTATCTAAGAGTTTTAGCTTTTGGTTTAATACAACGGCTTGGATACTATCTAATCTAGAGTTAACACCAACTACATCATGGTAGTATCTTTTGTACATACCATGATTAGCTATACCACGAATTAAATGTGCTAATTTATCATTATTTGTGAAAATCGCACCACCGTCACCATAACAACCTAGATTTTTAGATGGAAAAAATGATGTTGTACCAATATCTCCAATACAACCTGTTTTTATTTTTTTTCCTTCTTTATTCTTAAAATATGCTCCTAAAGCTTGAGCATTATCTTCAATTATATACAAATTATATTTTTTTGCAATTTCTAAAATTTCATCCATGGCTGCTGGCTGACCAAAAAGATGTACTGGCACAATTGCTTTGGTTTTAGATGTAATAGCCCTTTCAATAGCTTGAGGATTAATATTAAAGGTGTTTATATCAACATCTACAAGTACAGGTGTCAAACCCAAAAGAGCTATGACTTCTACCGTAGATGCATAAGTAAAATCTGCTGTTATAACTTCATCACCAGGCTTAAGTCCTAATCCCATCATCGAAACTTGCAAGGCATCGGTTCCATTTGCACATGGAATAACGTGCTTAACCCCCAAATAAGATTCAAGATTAGATTGAAAATTTTTAACTTCGGGTCCATTGATGAATTGAGCTGATGATAGAACTTCTTGAATACCCTTGTCAACTTCAGATTTTATAAATTGATACTGAGTCTGTAAATCGACCATTTGTATTTTTTTCATTAAAAAATTTTGTATAAAAATACTATTTCTAAATGTATTACTTTAGTAATCGTGAATCATTTATACAACATAATCATAGAACTTGTTGATAAATTATTATTACCAATATTCAGTCTTTTTAGCAAAAAGATCAATCGTTTTAGAGTTAATAGAATTGATTTAATTGAAAAGATTAAAAATGAACTAATTGACAAAAATGAAAATATTTGGTTTCATGCGGCATCATTAGGAGAATATGAGATAGCAGTTCCTATTATTAAAGAAATTAAAGGCAAATATAAATGTAGTATAATCCTTACATTTTTTTCAGAGTCAGGATTTAAACTAAAAAAAAGAATTAAAGAAATAGATTATACATTTTATTTACCATTAGATACGAAATCAAATACAAAAAGATTTCTTGATTTAATAAATCCAAAAATTTCAATATTTATAAAGTCAGAAATATGGCCTAATTACCTTAGAGAAATAAGAAAAAGGGATATCAAAGCATATTTATTAGAATCAAGATTTAAAAAAAATGACTGGTATTTTAAAAGTCCTTTCAAGGATTTTATGATGAAATCATTAAAAACATACACTAAAATATTTACGCAAGATTTACAATCAGAAAATGTGCTGATCAGTAGTGGTATTAAAGAAGTTACAAGTTCAGGAAGTTTAAAAATTGAAAGGGCTGTAGATCAATTAAATGAAAATAACCATAATGAAGTCATAAAAAAATATAAGGGAAATAATATTTGTATTGTTTGTGGAAGCACATGGGAAACAGATGAGAAAATACTAATAAAATATATAAGAGAGTCAAAAAATAATAATATAAAATGGATTATTGCTCCACATGATGTATCAAAAAACAATATAGATAGAATTATTAGAAAACTAGAGTCTAAATTTTTAATTTACTCCAAAATAACTAAAAATAATGCACATGGTAATATACTAATTATAGATACCATCGGAGATCTAAAAAGCATTTACAACTATTCAGACTTAAGTTATGTTGGTGGAGGGATGGGACTTTCAGGTTTACACAATATTTTAGAAGCATGCGTTTACGGAACACCAGTAATTATCGGAAAAAACTACTCTGGATTTATTGAAGCAGAAGATCTAGTAGAGTTGGGAGGAATTGTTTCTGTAAAAAATTATAATGAATTTAAAATAGCATTTGAAAATTTAATAAATAATAAAAAAAAAATTAAGAGTAAAGTAAAAATAATTTCTAATTATATTAATAGTAGATTAGGAGCCTTATCAATCATTCAGAAAGAAATATAAAATGAAAAAAATAATACTTAACCTTGTTTTAATAATCTATACTATTACAACATGTGCACAAAATGATGTCTATTCATATACTGAAAGTGGTATTAAAAATAGAATTATCCTTGATCAAAATTATTTCGTTATGACTAGCTACAGAGCTGATTCAAATAAGTTTATCAAAACAATTGGTGGTTATTATTCTAAAGAAGATGATAGATTTAGTATAAGTTTAGAATTTAATTCAAACTTTAAAAATGACAGCATTTCAAAAATTGAAATAGAAAAAAAAGCTAATTGGAAAAAAATTTCTCTTAACAAAATTGATTTACAAGGTAAATGGTTAATGGTCGGGAGAGTTAGAAATGGAAATGAGCAAAGGAGAAATCTTGATAGACCAAGAAAAACAATGAAATTTTTAATTAATGGATATTTTCAATGGATTGCTTTTAATACAGAAACATTTCAATTCTCAGGCAGTGGAGGAGGTAAATACATAACTAAAAAAGGCAAATACATTGAAAGTATTGAATATTTTTCCAGAGACGATTCAAAGGTTGGTATTAGTCTAGAATTTGATTATGAGCTAATAAATAAAGAATGGAATCATAAAGGTTTTAGTAGTAATGGCGATCCATTACATGAAATTTGGGTAGTCAGAAAATAAAAACCCCAACACATGTCAGGGTTTTATTGTGCGGGTGAAGGGACTCGAACCCCCACGCTGTGAAGCACTAGATCCTAAGTCTAGCGTGTCTACCAATTTCACCACACCCGCAAAGGCGTTCAAATATAAGCATGTTTATTAAAATAATCCTAGGATTTTTATGTGTAAAAAAATTGAATTTAGTTAAATTTGCAATCTATTTGTAATGAGTATTAAAACATATATAGAGAGCAATAAAGAAAGGTTTTTAAATGAGTTATTTGAACTTATAAAGATTCCTTCGGTTAGTGCTGTTACGGGTCATAATAACGATACAAGAAAAGCTGCAGAATTTCTGTTTGATCAATTTCTAAATCTTGGAATGAATAATTGTGAAATTTGTGAGACTAAAGGACACCCAATTGTTTATGCAGAAAAAATTATTGATAAAAACCTACCAACAGTTCTTGTTTATGGACACTATGATGTACAACCAGTAGACCCTATTGAACTATGGGATACTGAACCATTTAATCCAATAATAAAAAAAACTGATATTCATCCAGAGGGTGCAATATTTGCTCGTGGATCATGTGACGATAAAGGTCAGATGTTTATGCATCTAAAAGCTATTGAAGTATTGAACAATAGTGGTGGATTGACCTGCAATGTAAAATTCATGATTGAGGGTGAAGAGGAAATTGGTAGTGATAACCTTGAAGCTTTTGTAAAAGAAAATAAAGAAAAGTTAAAATGCGACATTATTATTGTTTCTGATACGGGAATGATCAATAAAACGACTCCATCTATAACCGTTGGACTCAGAGGTTTAGCTTATCTTGAGGTTGAACTTACTGGTCCTAACAGAGATCTGCACTCGGGCCATTATGGAGGAAGTGTTGCAAATCCCATAAATAGTTTAGCTAAAATGATTTCATCTCTACATGATGAAAATCACAAGGTAACTATTCC
>CACLUN010000020.1 GCA_902610105.1 uncultured Bacteroidota bacterium | reverse complement strand
GAGGAGAAGTATAGTCGTGCTGCTAGAGGAGGTGTTGGTTATGCAAAAGCTGCTGGTAATTATGCAGCACAATTTTATCCTACACTACTAGCAAAAAAAGAAGGATATCAACAAATAATTTGGACAGATTCTAACAATCACAAATCGATTGAAGAGGCAGGCACGATGAATTTATTTTTTAGAATTAAAAATAAATTGATAACATCACCTGTTAGTGATAGTATTCTAGACGGTATCACTCGCAAAAGCATTATTGAGTTGGCTCAGAATTTTAATATTGAAGTCGAAGAGAGACCTATAACAATTGACGAACTTTTAAGTTCTTTCAAAAATGGTTATTTAAAAGAAATTTTTGGTAGCGGCACTGCTGTTGTTGTATTACCTATTCACTCTTTTGGATATCAAGATAAAGACTACAATATTCCAGATTTAGAGAACCCTTTTTCTTTAAAATTAAAAAAGAAGCTTAATGATATACAGTATGGGAGATCTCTAGATTTTGAAAACTGGAGACTAAATATTACTTAAAAAACCTATCAAAGTTTGGTTTAAAATAATTAGGACCTTTTAACACTTTTCCATCATATCTTAATATTGGATTTCCATCTTCATCAAGTTTACTCATATTACTTTTCTGTATCTCATCAAATATAGGTTCTATAATGTCCTGCATTCCATGCTCTATTATAGTACCACAAAGAATATAAAGCATATCACCCAAAGCATCTGCTACTTCAACAACGTCGTTATTGTTAGCAGCACTAATGTACTCATCGTTTTCTTCAAACATCAAATTATACCTCAAAGTGTTTTTTTCTTTACCTAGATTGGCAATTGGTTTTAAATTATAACCTAGTTTATAAGTTTCGTGAAAACGCTTTACACAATTTAGTTGTTTTTTCATAAGAATTTTATATTTGAATTATATTTATAAAATTAAATATGTTTACACAAGGACAATTAATTTTTGCTATTTTTTTTGTTATAGCATTTATAATTATAATAAGTTTAAGCTACATGAAGGACATGAAGTTTTTGAAAAATACATACAAAGGTGTTAAATGGGTACTAGTTTCTTTTATCTTATTTTTTTTAATTCTGGTGCTATTAAAAAAACTTGTTAATGTTTAGAGAAATGGTCGCTATATTTGTAGGAGGAGGAATTGGTAGCATCATTAGGTATCTTATTACCAAAATAAATTTTTTCTCTTTTAACAGTTTTCCATACTCAACATTTATATCAAATATCATTGGATGCTTCATTCTTGGTTTAGCACTCACCTACTTTATGAAAAATGACAGTCAAAACTCAACAATATTCTTATTCATAGCTGTCGGATTTTGTGGTGGATTTACAACATTTTCGACATTTTCGAGTGAAGGATTAGAATTAATAAACAATGGTAATCTAATTACATTTATTGTTTACACCTTAACAAGTATTTTTTTAGGAATTGTAGCTGTTTATTTAGGTGCTTCAATTTATAAATAACTGATTTACAGATTATTAATCAGGATAATTTGTAATATCTAAAAATTTAATATCATTTTTTGTCAAATTCTAAATTTTATTAGTCTCTTATTTTATTATTCTTAAAAAACTAAGATTTTTAATTAAAATGTAATATACTCAGGTTAATTAAAAGTTAAATTAGAGTTAACTAATTAACTATAATTAATCTAAATTCAAAACATGAAAAATTTTAAAACATTAATACTATTAATGAGCTCAGCATTTTTCTTTTTTACAAATCAAAATGTTCAGTCTCAAGACTTTGGTGCCGATGTGGTTAGCTCTTACGTTTGGAGAGGTACTCAATTTGGCCAAGGTATGCATATCCAACCATGGATGACTGTCGGAAGTGGTGGATTTGAAGGTGGTATATGGGGAAGCTTCCCTACTACTGCTGCTGGTGGTGGTGATGAACTAGACTTGTATGTTGCATATGACTTTGGTCCATTAGCTATCACTGTAACAAACTATACTTTCCCTGACGGAACAGGAATGTATGGTGAAGGAGCTGGTTTATTTGAAGGCGACATGGAAATCGCATTGTCTACTGAATTAGGCGGTATTTCTCTTCTAGGAGGTTATTTTCCTGACTTAGAAGCACTCTACATTGAAGCAGGTTTTCCATTAGGTCCAGTTGATTTCGCTATTGGCTATGGTAGTGACGGAGATGGAGCATTCTATGCTGGAGGTGACAGCGGAATTGTCAACCTATCATTCGGTGGGTCGAAAGACATAAAAATAACAGAAGACTATAGCTTACCAGTATTTGGATCTTTCATTTATAATCCAGATGCTGATGCAGCATTTTTAGTCTTTGGAGCTAGTTTCTAACTTAATAAATTAAATAAATTAATATGGAATTACTAACAACAAACAATGTATGGATGATGGTCTGTACTTTTCTTGTTTTCAGAAGAAAAAAACCATTTCATCCAGAACGTTTTTTATATTTTATAAAAAGTAGTTTCCCAAGAAATATTATTAGAAGTAAGGGTTTATTTTGGATTGCATCTAGGTCTGATCAAGCGTTAATTTGGAGTTCTGCTGGAGGCTCAATTAAGACTGATCCTGCTGGCATTTGGTGGGCATCAATGCCTTTTACGGAAAGAATTAATTATGCAGCTTTTGTAAATAATCAGGAACAAATTGAATCAAACTGGGGACCTGCTTTTGGTGACAGAAAAATTGAAATTGTATTTATTGGTAAAGAATTAGATGTTGAATTAATTACAAATCAATTGGAATCTTGTTTATTGGATGAGGATGAATTAATTGAATGGAAAAATGGCGAATTCAAAAAAAATGATGATTGGCCTGTTTCAACTGTCTAAAAATTTACTCTACTTTTTTACTATGTTTCCTTTTTGACGAGCAAGTACTTGTAAATCAACAACTGTGTCCGACTCGTCAACAATTTCAAGCCCAAAAACTGTTTCGATAATATCCTCTAGTGTAACTAGGCCCATAATGTCACCATTTTTATTTGTTGCTAGTGAAATGTGTTCTCTTTCTCTAAGTAGTCTATCAAATAATGCTGGGACTGTAGACTCGTAGTCAACTTTGATTAGTTTTCTTTTTATATCTCTTAACTTCAGAGATCCTTTCTTTTGAATTATTTTTTCTAGAATTGTGTCTTTAAGCACATAGTGATCAATATTATTTTTATTATTTAAAAAAATAGGAATTCTAGAAAATGGCAGGTTATTATTTTTACTATAAAAGTCATTAATTAAAGAGTTCTCATTTGCTATTTTCATAACAGAAAATGGTGTCATAATTTCTTTTAATTGGACATTTTCAAGCTTAACTATATTCTGAATAAAGTCTGAATCTTTTTCTTTAATTATACCTTCTTCCTCTGCTATTTCAGCAATTGTTGAGATATCTTCTCTTTTAAAAATAGATGCTTTATTTTCATTAAATCCAATCCTAGTAAAAAACTGTAAAACCCAAAGTAAGCCAGAATATTTAAAAAGTGGTAAAATAGACGATAATATAAGCGTACTAATTGGTGCAAGCTTATGTGAATAATTAGCTCCAATAGTTTTTGGAATTATTTCTGATAAAATTAATACTAGAAACGTCATAATCGTTGAGACAATTCCAACTAATAAATCTTCAGATACTGTCATTCCTAACATTGAATAATTATTATCAATATTTAAAGTAGCATATGCAATTTTAGCTTGTACCCCAACCATTATTGCGCCAACAGTGTGAGCAATAGTGTTAAGAGTTAAAATTATAATTAGCGGTTCATCAATTGATTTTTTTAAGCCTTGTAGCTTTTCTGCATATTTTTTCCCTTCCTTTATTTTAATCTTGATATAAGTAGGATTAATACTTAAAAGAACAGCTTCCAAAATTGAACACAGAAACGAAAGACATATTGTTAAAAAGCCGTAAAGAATTAAAAGACCCAAAAAAAACTTTTAGTGTTTTAAAGTTAATAAATCAAAATCATTATTGGAAGTTTTTTCAACTTTGAGTTAGATATTGAACGATAATCACAGTTAATAAAAACATCATTGCAACAACCAGTGATCTTATAATTTTTTCCTTCATAAATTTTATTTATTAATTATCTTTTTGATAAATCCTAAGGTAGTCAACTATTAATGAATTGGGAAATGTTGTATTGCCTTCTTCAACAACTCTCATTAAACCATTATTCATTACCATACACATAGTTTTATTTGGCCAATCTAAATTAGGAACTTCAACACCCCTAGTTTTAGTATGAACAAGTTGGCCGTTAATGTACCACCTCATATTAGTATTGGTCCAATTAAATCCATAAACATGGAATTGCGTAGAAGAGTTATATGTACTTTGAAAATTTTCTAAAGCAGAACTATGATCTTTTTTATCATTCCATAAACCATATATATATCTCAACCACATTTCATCTTTTCTATTTGTTTTAAAAAACTGTCCAAAATATTCCCATACATCAATTTCAGGTGGCCAAACTCTATTTTCAGAATCATCGATAAGCCATATTGCTGGCCAAACTTTATCACCCTTTGGAAACTTTACTTTTAGTTCAATGTATATTCCGTTTTCTGTTCCATTAAAGTTTATTTTTTGTAAGGAATTTATCCATCCTGTAGAATAATCAAAATCGCCAACAGGATCAGTACCAGATATAGACTCTTTTTTATTATCTAGATACAATAGACCATCCTTGATATATACATTATCGTCCATTAAGTATCCTGCATAGTTATCATTAAGTAAATTCTGTCCACCAGTATTTTTATTCCACTTCATTCTGATACTGGGATCACTATCATGTAATAAACCCTTAGACCAATTTTCAGAATTAAAAGAATCAAAATTATCCTCTTCAATCAAACTATAATTTTGAGGTACATAGTCAGAACCATTATTATTATCTTCATTAGAATTATTATCTCCTGAATTCGTTTGATCACTTGACGAATTGTCATCACCACCACACGAATTAAAAACTAAACAAAAAGAACAGAATAATACAATGAAGATTATTTTTTTATACATTATTTTAATAATTTGATAAAAATTTTAAAATGAAAATTAACGTTTTTAAGACCCTTATCCTAATTTTCTTAATGTTCAGCTGTAGCAGTGAGGCTGATGTGAACGATTCTAATAATAGTGGAAATGGAAATAGCGGTAATGGTGGTGATAATGATAGTGGAGGTGGCTCAGGTGGTGACAATAATGACGATCAAACAAATTTTTATTTGAGTTCAATTGGTAATGATTCAAATAACGGGACTGAGAATAATCCATGGAAATCTCTTTCTAAATTGAGCAGTAAGCAATTGTCACCAGGAGATTCCATTTTTTTTAAAAAAGGAGAATCTTTTTATGGACACTTTGTTGTGAATGGATCAGGTTCTGCAGATAAACCAATTGTGTTTACGTCCTATGGCTCTGGAAATCAGCCAATAATAAGTGGAAGTGTTGGTGTTGGTGGAGGTGGCGATTACCAAGAAGCAATATATATATTGAATAATGACAATATGGTTTTTGATGACTTAGAAATTCAAAATAATAGATTGGCTAGCAGATCAAATATTGATGATTCAGATAGTTTCGGTATATATGTCCATAATACCGGAGATGAGGTTATGAATAATTTTATTTTTAGAAATATGACTTTTAGGAATGTATATGCAATAAGTCAAGTTGATCCTTCCAATCAGCAAGCCTTTAATGCATTCGAAGTTGCAGGAATTAGATTTTTTACAGATTGGAATAAAAGCCATATCAATAACGTTCTTGTAGAAGATAATTATTTTACTGACTTACAAAGATTTGGCGTACATGTAAAACATTCTATCGGTGGAAACTCCAATGATAATAGGCATACAAACTTTATTTTTAAAAATAATGAGTTTAAAGAAATAGGCGGTACATGTATACTTCCATCAAGAGTAAGAAATTGTTTAATTGAGAATAATATTTTTGATCAACCAGGTGCAAAAACTAATTCAAGAATGATTGGAAGGGGAAGTGCTGTATGGAATTGGTACAGCGTGAATACAATTATTCAGTATAATCAAGCCACTAGCATAAGAGGAATACTTGACTCACACGGAATTCATGTTGATCATCATAATGAAAATACTTTTATTCAATATAATTATATGGAAGATTGTGAGGGGGGGTTTGTAGAAATCTTAGGAGATAATGAAACTGCAGTATACAGATTTAATCTAAGCGTTAATGATGGATGGAGAGAAAATCCTAATTGGGTAAATAGCAATCATACAATATGGCTAAGTAATACGATAGGTGGAGAGGCTGGTCATGAATCTAATAATAGTTTTATTTACAACAATACGGTCGTTGTAAATAGGTCATCTGATCCTTATCGAACTGCAATAGATATTAGAGCAAATAATACTAAGATATTTAACAATATTTTTTATTCAATTAATGGATCTAAAATTGGTGGTAAACAGGTCAGAGTTGAGGACGATAATTTGCTTATGACTAATAATTTATACCATGGAAATATTGATAATAGATTTAAAGATTTAGATGAAAAAGTAATTTATGGAGATCCTAGCTTTTATAATGAAGATTTAGGAGGTGCTAAAGGTTTTCAATTATTAGCTAATAGTCCAGCGATTAATTCAGGTGTACCATACTCTGGAAATTATTCTCATCCAACTATCCCAGTTAGTGATTCAGATATATTTAAAAATGTAGAGGCTATACCAACAACAGACTTTTTTGGTAGATCATTAACAGTAAATTCAACACCAAACATTGGAGCAAATAATGCTAAAAATGGTGAAATTACATCTATATATAATAATGATAATCCATATTTAGAAAATCATTTTGTTGATGAAAAAGTAATTTTTAAAAACCTAAAAAATAATTATTCCTATAGATTATTTGATTTAATTGGTCGAGAAATAAAAAATGGAATTGTCTACAATTTTAATCCAATGATTGACCTAAATAAAGAACTTAAAAATGGAATATATGAAATTGTAATTGAGAATGAAAAAGAAAAAATATCTTCAAAATTTATATTTAACAATTCAACTATATTCTAAATATTGAAAAAAATATTTGACAAGAAAAAAACTAATAAAAAAAAATTTTCATTAAATTTTTTTGAAGGTATAATTGCATTTGTACTTTGGCAAATCTCTCTTTATATTATTAATGATGATGATTTAGGATTTGTTGCAAATGGTTTTGTATTGGTGATTACTTATTTAATAGCTTCAAATATTATTAGGAAATATTTTAAAGACTAATTGAAAATGAAAAAAATGCTTTTAGTTTTTATTATTTTTTTTTCTTGTAATGATAACCAAGATATTATTGGTGACTGTTTTGTTTCACCTGATCCAGATAGAATTTGCCCAGAGATTTACGAACCAGTCTGCGCGTGCAATGACCTAGTTTATTCCAACTCTTGTAAGGCAGAGTCAGCTGGAAATTTAAAATGGAAACTAACTAACAAAGATGTTGGAGAAAATTGTGAGTATTAAAATTATTATGAAAAAATTAATCATTATACTTTTTATTAGTTTTTCTTGCAGCTACAGCCAAGACAAAAAGCCGAATAATCTTGCTTTAATGGAATCTATTGTTGAAAATTTCAATTCTAACAATTACGATCAAATTTATTATTTGTTTAATGCAAGAGTCAAAAATGAAGTTGAATCTAGTATTATTCTAAAATTTTTTAGTGATGTAAAAGGTTTTCATGGAAAAATAAAAAGATTTGAATTTTTGAACCACCGCAAGGGCGCAACTGCTGAAATTGCAGTTGGAACAACTAATTTTATTAAGTTTTCAAAAAGCAATTTTCCTTTGGAGAGGTATAAAATTTTTTTTGAAACAGAAGTTTTACAATTGGATTTAGCTGTTGATAATAATCAGAAAATAGATGAGCTTTCTTTGGACCCGTATATTGATAAATCTGTTTCACAACAAGCAATAAATAACTTAAAAACTAATAAACAATTCATTTTTGAAAAACAAAAAAAATTAATATTTAACAAATTAAAATATCTTCCCAATAATACTCAAGTTTCCATTGGCTTAATTAAAAATGGTCAGGTAAATTATTATGGTGTAAAAAGAGAAAATGATTCTATCTTAAACCTTGATAACTCAAAGAAAATTTTTGAAATTGGTTCAATTTCAAAAGTTTTAACAGCAAATATTCTCTCAAAATTTATTATTGAAAAAAAGGTAGGCTTAAATGATAATATAAGTTCTTACATAGGTCTTAAATTAAAGGATAGTGCTAAAATTTCATTTAAAAGCTTAGCTAATCATACGTCAGGTATTCCTAGGATGCCAAATAATTTTTCTAATTCCTCTAAAAAAAACCCATTAAATCCATATAAAGATTATAATGTTGATGATTTAGAAATATATCTCTCAGACTCCTTAAAGATAAATCATGATACAAAAGGTAAATTTTTATACTCTAATCTGGGTTTTGCTATGATTGGCTATACTTTAAGTAAAATAGATAACCAAGATTATAAGTCAATGTTTAATGAGTACATATTTTCTAAATATAAAATGAACAATACTACTTTTGAAAAAGAGAAAGTAAATAATTTATTAGTGAAAGGGTTGAATAGCCAAGGGAATGAAGTTCCAAATTGGGATTTTCAGATATTTGGTCCAGCTGGTGGTATTTTATCAAATACAGAAGATATGGCAAAATATATAATAGCTCAGTTTGATAAGACGGATAAAGAATTACAGCTACTAAGAAAACAAACATCAAAAATAAATACTGGGTTAGGCATGGGTCTTGGCTGGTTTATAGAAAAACCAAAATCAAATAAAAAGAAAATGTATCGCCATGGTGGAAACACTGGTGGTTACTCATCTATGATGATCGTTGATGTAAATAATAAAAATGGAATTATAATACTTTCAAATGTAACTTCTCGTAATCCATATTTTGAAAATATAAATAAGCTAGCGGCATCTCTACTCAAACAAATTAGAAATTAATTTTTTAAATTATTTTATTTCTTGACTTTTTTTGTTGAATGGCATCAATTTTGGTTAATGGATATTTCAAATAAAATATATAAAAATGAAAAATTTAATTTTAAGTATAACAGCTTTATTTATAACTCTATCAGTTTCTTCTCAAACTATTGTTGATGCAGCTGTATCAAACAAAGATTTTTCAACTTTAGTAACTGCTTTAAAAGCAGCTGATTTAGTTGGAGCTTTGAGTGGTGAGGGACCTTTTACAGTTTTTGCACCTAATAACGACGCGTTCGGAAAGATTGATTCTGAGACTTTAGGTAGCTTATTAAAACCTGAAAATGTTGAATCACTTTCAAATATATTAACATATCATGTTGTATCTGGTAAGTTGATGGCTAGCGATGTTGCAAAAGCTTTAAAAGATGGTTATGGAAAAGCAAAGCTTACAGCTTTGAATGGTCAAACTTTTGTAGCTAGATCAAAAGGAGGAAAGATTTTTTTAGAAGATAAAGATGGGAATATGAGCGAGGTAATTGCTACTGATGTAGTAGGTACAAACGGTGTGATTCATGTAATTGACAGTGTGATAATGCCAGAATAATTTTTGTTTAATTTAGATTTGAAACCCTTAGTATATTAAATTATTAAGGGTTTTTTAATACTTATATTCGAGTAACGTTTCAAAGGAAACGTAGTCAAGAGTTTTTAAATTTGTAGCTTCAAGAATAATCTTTGGGGCACAACCGGCTTCATGTGCTTCAATCCAACGTGATACACACAAACACCATTTATCTCCATCTTTTAAGCCTTTAAAATTATATTGTGGATATTCTTTGGTTAAATCATTGCCCATTTTTTTTGAAAATTCTAAAAATTCATCATTTACAATTGCACAAACGGTATGGGTCCCAACATCATTTGGTCCAGTTTCACAACAACCATTTCTGTACGCCCCAGTTAATGGATTATTACTACAAGTCTCCAGTTTTTTTCCGAATAAATTTAACTTACTCACTTTTCATTATTACAGCGCTATGAATTAAAGTGGCTGCTAATTTACCATCATTCGAAAATGCCTCCCCTTTAATTGTTGCAATTGTTTTACCTTTTTTGATTATTTCAGCGGTTGCAATTACTTCACCTTCAAAAATTGGCCTGTGATGAATACTATGAAGATTAGTTGAGTTAGGGTAAATAGTACCTTTAGATTCATAAATTAAAAGCAAGCTTGTAATATCATCAAGCATAGAATTAATTTGCCCTCCCTGAACAGTTCCAACAGGATTCAAAGTCTTGGCATTGAATGAAGCTTTAAGCTTTAAAAATCCAATAGAATAATCAATAAATTCAAACTTAAAAAGCTTACCAGTACCCCCTTTTTCTTTGTGATAGTCTATGTATTTTTGGAATTCTTCTTTCATTTTAAAAAAATTAATACTTCCATTTAGTAATTAAGATGATATTAATTAATAATGTAACAAGTGTTAATATCATACTTATTGCATGTAAAAAAATAAAAAGTGTACTAGCTCCAGAGTCTTTGGCAGAATTCATATAAGGTATCATAACATAACAAATAAGCATTAATACAAAACTAGATAATGAAATAATTTTTGCTGTATTTTGATCTGTTGAAAAATTTAGAATTAGAATCCAACTAATTAAAGAAATAATTCCAATAATAATAAAGAATTTAGGCCATATAAACCTTAAATATAGGCTAGCATCTTGTGTGCTTAATAGCTTATTTATTGAGGGGGCAATTAGTAAAGACTGATATAAAATAATTCCAATGATAACACCAGATAAAATAATTGGGATTAGTTTTAAAAATTGAAACATTTTAAATTATTGTATCAAAATTAAACTAAAAATACTTATTGAATTATAATCTTACCAACCATATTTTTGTGTTTAACACACTGATAGTAGTAAGTTCCTTTTTGCTTAGGCTCCCACTCAACAACCCCCTTAGATAAACCATTTTTTTCGATACCTTCAACTGAATTTTTTTTACCAACTCCAGGCTGAGATTTTATTAAAAAAGGATGTCCAGGAGAATTAACTTCAAAAATTAATTTTGATCCAAGATTAAATATTAGATCTGGATCAGAGTTATTTATGTCACCATTTGAATCGATTCCAATAATCTTATAATCATTTCTGCTTTCCGCAGTTACACTTATTTTAAACTCTTGACTTATTAAATCATTTATTTGAAATAGAAATATAGATAATATAAAAATTTTTTTCATGTTCTATATTTTACAAAAAGTGTGCCTTTAAATAAAAATTTATTAAATGCTTTAAATTGCAAATTCTAAATTGTTAGAATCCAAGTTTACGTGAATATAAATCAAGTAGATTAAATAAATAAATATTGAGGACGAAATAAAAAAAATCAAATTTTTCAAAATAAAATTAAAGTTATTTTTAGAAATTAAAATAATTGAATTGACATACAATATGACAATTATTAAATTTATTTGACTAAATATCCCTATTGAGTAAAAACTAAGAAAAGCAATAATTGAAAAGAATAGAAAAAAATAATTTAAGTATCTCAATTTAATTTAATCTAAAAATGGAACAACTTTTTTTGAAAATAAATATTTATTCAAATATATATTTAATTGCTATATCTATAATGGTCCAGCTCATCATTTATCCATCATTTAAAAATTATTACAATTCAAATTTCAGATCTTTTCATAGTTCATACACAAAAAAAATGTTTTTTATTGTTGGGCCAATTATGATTTTAGAATTATTATCTACAATATATTTAGCTATAAAAAACTCATATTTTTTCCCAACCTCTATTGTCGTGCTGATATGGCTAACTACATTCTTTTTAATAGTTCCTATTCATAACAGTTTGAACTCTGCGTTCAGTATTAAAACTCACAAAAAATTATTACGTTTAAATTTTATAAGAACTACTTTTTGGGTATTAAAACTTCTACTTATATGGAATTAAGGTATCGTATTTTTTTTACACCAAATTTTGTCATCCAAATTTTATTTTTTTTAAATCCTAGTGATTCATAAAGTTTCTTAGCAGGTTTATTGTCATTTCCAGTTTCAACAGTAAAAATTGATCCAGAATATAATTCAAAAATATTCTTAACAAGACTTGTCGCAATTCCTTTTCTAAAATGCTTTGGGGATACAACTAAGCTTTGAATATGAGTAGAATCTGCTTGAGAATCAACTTCAACTACTCCAGCTAGTTCTTTACTATCATAAATACCGTAAAAGTTATTTTTTGATTTTAAAAAATCATTTTCTGATCTATCAAGAGGAGGAAAAATAGAGGCACCGATAATTTCCTTTTCAATTATATAGGATTTTTGCCAAATATTGAAAAGAGCTTTTGCGATTTCTTTTTTTTTGTTATTTAGATTTTTGAATTCCAAATAGAATTGCACAAATAATATCTAAATATAATAGATACTAATTTATTGTTGCTGTTGTTGAATCATTTGTAAATTTTTTTGAAAGCTATTTACATCAATGTTTTCTTTTTCTTTTCTAATCATATTCTCTCCGTTGTAATCATAAGATTTTGATTTTATTTTTTTAGTATCTAATTCAACCTCTACATCCATTATTTGAGTTTCGTTACCCTTGTAAACACCTTTTACTGGTGAACAATCGTTATAATTTCTACCAACACATAGCTTTATGTGATAAATATCAGCAATGCAATTATTAGTTGGGTCTAATCCAATCCATCCATAATAGGGAAGATAAACTTCCACCCAAGCATGTGTTGCAGATGCTCCTCGCAATCTTCCCGTAGCAAAAACATAACCACTAACATATCTGCTAGGTATTGAAGCAATTCTACATAACTGAATTAGAATATTTGTGAAATCTTGGCAAACACCGGTTTTTGAATTCCAAACTTCTTGAATTTTAGTATAAATGTTGGTTACACCTTTTTTATATTTAAATTCTTTATTAATAAATTCACATAGATTATTGGCAAGCCTAAATGGTGAGTTAGTTTCTGACTTTAAAGCATTAACAATTTTTTTAGCTTCATTAATTTTTGGAAAAAAATCGATTTCTAAAAATGGCAAGAACTCAATTGAGTTTTTTAGTTCATTAAGATTTGACCACTGACTCTTTATATCCATAGTATCCTCAGGCATAATTAGTCTATTTTTATTTATTTCTGCCTCAGATAGAATTGACAAAAAATTGTGAGGTGGTAAATAACTGAAAGATCCAACCCTATTGTTGTAATCATCAATGTATGTTGAAATTACTGGATTTCCAGAAACTGTAATCTTATGAGTGACAATTTGTTGATTTAAATCATTATAAGGATACAAATGAATTTTATTATTGCTTTCCGCAACATTATTTGAGTATCTATATGTCGTTAAGTGTCTTAGAAAAAAAGTTTTCATGTATTTGTTTGATAAAAATAGACTTTATTAATTTCATTTGATATTTCATTTAATTGTATTTGAATTTCTTTAACAAATTTTTTCAGACCTTTTTTATTTATAGTTTCAATATTGGTATATTTTAATTCGTTTTTTAATTTACCTACTAAAAAATTTAAACTATTGTTTTCTGGTTTATTAAATTTTTCTAATCTATAAATGTGAGTATCTAGCTTATTAATACTAAATTTTATTGATCTTGGAAAAAACTCATTTATTGAAATCATTTCAATTATATTATCGATATTAAAAATCGATTTATATGTCTTCACATATAGCTGATAGCCACCAATAGAAACAAGAAGATTTTTCCAAAAATAAGATTCCATTAAGTCATTATCTACTTTTTTTAATGAGTTAACTTTTACATTTAAAAAATCTATACTTTGTAAAATTCTCTCTAAGTACTTGCCTAAATTCATAAAACAATATGCATTCCCCCTCTCTTGAGTTACGTCTGCTACACTATAGTAAATATGATGATATTGAATCATTTCATTAATAAACTCAATTGGATCTTTTTTCCTAAAAGATCTATAAAAACTATCATTTGAAATATCTAAAAAATATTTGTTTATTGACAGCCAAATTTCTCTGGAGATATGTTCTTGAACACTTCTAGCATTTTCTCTTGCGTTAGTGATCATATTAATTAATGTGTTACTATTTTTAGAGTCAAAGATTATAAAATCAATTATTGAAATTGAGTCATCATAGTTATTATTAAAAACTTCATTAGAACCTAAATAAGAATTTATGATTCCTTCCCATGAAGAAGAATTATCCGAATCTAGTGAGGAATTATAATTGGCTTTAATAAGATTTAACAACCCATAGCTCCTCTCCATATATCTGTCCATCCAAAATAAATTATTTGCTACTCTACTTAACATCTTAATTATTTATTATCCAAGTATCTTTACTTCCACCGCCTTGGGAGCTATTCACAACTAGTGAACCTTCTTTAAGTGCTATTCTTGTTAAGCCACCAGGGCATACCTTGATTCCATTTGAACCATAAATTGCAAAAGGTCTTAAATCAACACATCTTGGTCTTAATTTATTTTTAATCAAACATGGTGATGTAGAGAGATTCAATGTCGGTTGAGCAATATACATCTCCGGCTCTTTATTAATTTTTTTTTTATGTAGCGCTCAATCTCATCTTCACTTGCATCTTTACCAATTAACATCCCATATCCCCCACTTCCATCTGTTCTTTTAACTACTAATTTTTTCAATATTTTTTATCACGTATTCTTTTTCATCTTTGTTTGAGAGTTTATATGTTTTAATATTTTTTAGAATAGGTTTTTTCATTAAGGTAATAAGATATCATTTCAGGAACATATGTATAAACTGCCTTATCGTCTGCAATTCCTGCTCCTGGTGCATTTATAATAATAACATTACCATTTCTATATGAATCCATAATTCCTGCAACTCCCAATATACTAGCTGAATTAAAATTTAATGGATCTAAGAAATCATCATCAACTCTTCTATAAATTATATCTACAATTTTAAGACCCCCAGCTGTTTTCATATATACATGATTATTTTCTACAACTAAATCATTACCCTCAACCAATTCCACACCCATTAACCTTGCAAGTGCAGTATGTTCATAATACGCTGAGTTGTATAGACCTGGTGTAAGTAAAACAATAACAGGTTTCTTTTTATTGGATAAAGATTTTAGTTGATTGTAAAGTAAAGTTGGGTAATTATTAATTGGTAGAACTTTGTTTTTAGGGATAAATTTTGGGTATAATCTTCTAGTAATTTCACGATTTTCAAGCATATAGCTAACACCAGACGGAGTCCTTAAATTGTCCTCTAAGACATAGAAATCCCCATTTTCATCTCTAATTAAATCTATACCTGAAATATGAGTATAAATATCTTTTGGAACATTCAATCCTCTCATTATTCTTAAATAGTTTGGATTGGAAACTATTAATTCTGCTGGAATCATGTTATCATTTAAGAAAAATTGCTCGTGGTAAACATCCTTAATGAAAAGATTCAAAGCTTTTAATCTTTGCT
>CACLUN010000019.1 GCA_902610105.1 uncultured Bacteroidota bacterium | reverse complement strand
ATTTTTACTTAGGTTGTATTGAATTACTACTCTTTCACATCCCCAATCAATATGTGCTCCATAAGAATCTGCTGGTCCATAGACATCTTCAAAAATATTATTCTGAATAACTGTATCATTACAAGTGTACGTCCATAAACTACTTCCTCTGTTCCACATTCTGTTATCATTTCCAGATCCAGAACCCTTAAATTCAGAATTTTCAACAACAACATCTTTACATCTCGCCAAGACTATTCCTGACCCCCCAGTATTATTAAACTTGCTGTTCTTAATAGTAATATTTCTATGATAATAATCAGCCTGAGCACCTGACATTCTGTTTACTATATGAATTCCATAGTGTCCAGTGTTAGAGATGTCTAAATTATCAACCTCTATTCCGTCATAATAATTCAAAACATTATCATCATTTAATGATTCAAATCTTACAGCATAACCTTGATGATTATTATCTGAATTTGAAGGTGTTGGATATATCTCAGAAATTTTAATATCATTTAGTTTTATGTCATTTATGTTTGTGGAGCCATGTCTTAAAACTAGAAGCCCAAATCTTTCATCTTCACCAGAACGATTTGATTGATTCATCAACTTAATTGACCCATTAGTGTTTTTATGGGATTCCTCATTTGTCAACTCTAAACCACTAATATTAACATATTCTTGATTTTCAATAAATAAAGCTGCTTGAAAACCATTTCCATCAATTTTAGGTTTATTACCACTAGAATAGCTTTCAATTGAAATAGGTTTATCCACAGACCCGGAACCTCTTAGTTTAAAATATCCTTTCCACGTCTCACCTGATTTAAACTTTATCTTATCTCCCGGTTTGAAAGTTATACTATTTACCTTGCCAAGATTTTTGAACGGATTATCTTCACTTTTACCATCATTGTTGTCATTTCCAGAATTATAACTTATGTAGTAAGTAGTATCCCCAGGTGATGTTGTCGAATCAAAATCATTGGGATCAGTAGTATCTGTGTTTCCTGAACTATTTCCGCCTCCATTATTACCTCCTCCATTATTATTTCCTCCACCAGTATCTGTACCACCTGAATCACCTCCAGAGTCTGAAGAACAGGCAATAACAAAAGTGGATATAATTAGTAAAAAAATTTTCTTTTTCATAGTTTAGTAATAATGATGTTTAAGTGATTTTAATAAATATAAAAATAAATATCATGATAAGAAATACTCTAACCACCATATTGCTCTTTTTTCTGCTCCTGGGATGTAATACTCAATCAATTGAAAAACCAAATATTTTATTAATAATGGTTGATGATTTAAATGACTATAATCAAGACTTAATGGGACATCCACAAGTATTAACACCTAATATCAAGAAATTTTCAGAAACAGCTTTATCATTTACAAATGCTTATTCAAATGACCCAATGTGTGGGCCATCAAGAGCCAGTATGTTTACAGGTGTATATCCACATATTTCATCTCATCTTTGGCAATACAATTGGAAAAATAATGAAGTACTGAAAAACACAAAGACAATAATGGAAAAGTTTAAAGAGAATGACTATAATGTTATAGGAAGTGGAAAATTATTACATCAAAACGAAAAAAGTATTTGGACTGAGTTTAAACACGAAGCTGACTACAGCCCTGTTGCATATATTGGCGAATGGAAAAAGGGGAAACCAGGAATTGCTCATCCTGATGTTCCCGAGCCATATAGAGTTATAAAAGAGTTAGATGGATGGAATATGGCCGGTGGTCCTATAGACGGATCCTATGGGCCTTTGATTAACCTTGAGGGTGTTAAAGTTCATGGCAAACAGGTTAGATGGGCATATGGACCTCAAAGACAAGGTAAAGATTTCAAATATATAGACGACAATAACAGAGATTTGACTCCAGATGAAATTAATGCTGAATGGGCCGAAAAAAGACTTCTTGAACTTGCCAATTCTGGTGCTGAGAATCCTTTTTTCATGGCTGTGGGTTTTTTAAGACCTCATACCCCTTTAATTGTACCACAGAAATATTTTGATATGTATCCACTTGAAGATATTAGACTGGCAAATATTCTAGAAAATGACAAGGACGATACCTTTCTTCATTTGGTAGACCAATTTGAAACAAGAGGTAGAAGAGTTAGATCAATCGAGATGTATAAAAATTTAGTTGACTCGTATGATGATAATAAAGAGGGGTTGAAGAGATTTACACAAGCTTATTTGGCTTGTGTTACAGCAGTTGATGAAAACATAGGTCAAGTATTAAGTGCCGTGAATAAAACTAAACTTAAGGACAATACAATTGTAATTATTGCTAGTGACCATGGGTGGACAATGGGGGAAAAAGAACATATTTATAAAAATTCACTTTGGGAGGAAAGTACAAGAGTTCCTTTAATCATCAGGGCACCTGGTATATCAAAACCAAATACAAAAGTGAATCATCCGGTCTCCTTAATTGATGTCTATCCTACCCTATTGGATTTAGCTGGGTTGGATTTTATTACTAAAAAAAATGATAATGGCAGTTCACTTAATGGATTTAGTTTAAAACCATTTTTAAAAGACCCAGAAAAAAGTGGATGGGATGGACCAGAAGCTGCACTTACAGTTGTTTATTCATCAGATAAAAATGAAACAATACCCTCAAATCATCATTATTCAATCAGAACAAAAGATTGGAGGTATATTTTATACAATACTGGACAAGAAGAGCTTTATAATAATGCTAATGATCCAAAGGAATGGAATAATTTAATTTTTAATGATAATCATCCAAAAACTAAAGAAATGAGAGAATTATTAAAAAAAATGACTCATCCAGTAGTTCCCCAAGGTTTTTCAAAATTAGATAAATGAAAAAAATTTTATCAGTAGCCTCTATTTTTTTATTTATAATTAATTACTCTCAAATTAGAGATGACATTACTTATTTGAATGGAGAATGGGAAATAATATATGATCATGATAACATTGGTAAATTACAAGCTTACAACACAGATGAAGGATTCTCAAAAGGTGAAATTGAAAAAATTACTGTTCCAAGTGTCTGGGAGAGATTTAAAAAAGATTATGAAGGGGTTGTTTATTACAGAACTAGTTTTAATGTAAACAAAGATTATGAGGATAAAAAAATACATCTGAATTTTAACGCCTCAAACTACATAACTGAAGTTTTTCTTAATAATAATTCTATAGGTTTTCATGAGGGAGGATTCAGCCCTTTCAGTTTTAATATTGAGCACGTTATTAATTATGATAGTGAAAACGTATTAATTGTAAAGGTAATGGGACCAATAACAATTCAAGACAAAATTATTGATGGAATTGGTCAAATGGAAACTCCGCAATGGAGAGGTTCATACACAGGTGGAATATGGCAGGATGTATTTCTTTCATACACCGGTCAGACTCATATCAATAATGTATTTATTACTGGAGACTTTAGAAATGGTGAAATTGAAATTATTAATGATATAAATAATGGTATTGGCGATGGGTTATATAAATTAATATTTGATATTAATAAAAAACAAAGGTTTGAAGAACTATTTTCTCTGGAAAACACAAATTTAAAAGTAATAAAAAAGATTAAAAATAATATTGAGAACCACCAAATATGGTCACCAGAAAGCCCAAATCTTTATGAATTTGAGATCAAATTACAAAAGGTCAATATTTCCAATAAGGATACTATTATTACTGAACTTGACAGAATTAAAGAAACTTTTGGCTTTAGAGAATTTACTGTTAAAAACAATAAATTTTATCTCAACGATAAACCAATATACTTAAAGGCAGCCTTTTTTGAAGGATTATACCCTGTTAAACTATCATATCCTGATTCAAAAGAAATGATGGTAAAGGAAATTCTTTTAGCAAAAGATGCAGGATTTAATATGATTAGACCTTGGAGAAAGCCACCTCCAAAAGAGTGGCTTCGCTTGGCAGACTCAATTGGGGTTCTTACAGTGGGAAGTATGGCAATAGAGTGTATGGATATGCCTATAGAGACACCTTATTTACCACAAAGAGTGGAAAATGAAATTACTGAGGCGATTTTAAGAGACAGAAACCACCCCTCAATAGTTCAATGGGAATTATTCAATGAAATACGAAGACCTGTATTAGCTAATATGCTTAAACCAATGTCATTAAAAGCAAGAGAATTAGATCCTACAAGGTTGATATTAGATGAATCTGGAGGATGGGCTGAAGGTGCCAAACTATATTTACCATACAGTACAAAAGCATTCAAATTCAATGATATACATAATTATCCAGGACCAAATATAAATAACAACAAGTTTGATGGATTTTTAACTATTGGTAAAACAATCGAGGAGAATAAAAAACTTGGTTTAAATGCTAGAACACCTGGGAGAAATGTAGTTCCAAATATTCCTTCATATGTATCTGAAATTGGTTATGGAAGCCTCCCTGATTTAGAGGACAATGAGGTTGATTTTTTAAAAAAGGGAAATCCCATCACCTATCCATATTTATATCATCTGAGATTTAATAAAGAAATAAAAGAAAAATTAAAGGAAACAGGTTTGATTAAATTGTTCAAAAATGCCAGTGAATTTTATAAAAAACAGCAAGAAATTCATGGAATTGCCAATAAAAGAATGCTTGAAGCCATTAGATCAAATGACAACGTTATAGGTTACTGTGTACATGCTCTAACAGCTGGCGATTGGATTATAGGTGCAGGACTCCTTGATCTTTGGAGAAACCCTAAAGGATTAGCTTATGATTTAACGAAAGAGGCTAACTTATCTAAGATAGCTGTTTTAAGAACTAACAAAAAAAATTATTTTGCAGGTGAAAATGTTGATATTTCCACATTAATAATTAATGAAAATGAATTTCAAAAAAATCAAGTTAAAATATCTGTATACAGATTATCAAAAAATAAAAATGAGCTCATTTTTAATTATCAAAAAACTCACGAGATTAAAAATGGTGTAAACAACATTGAGAGAATTAGTCTCGGCAATGATTTATTAGAAGGAAAATATGAAGTAAAAATATCATTGGTTAAAAATGGTAAAAATGAATATTCGACCGCTATTAATTTCAATATTTTCTTTATAGATAGAAGACAAAAGAATTTAGAAATTTCATTACTCAAAGATGATAAAAAAATGATAAATTTTTTTAAAAAATACAACATAAGTTATGAGTTATTTAGTGAAAAAACCAAAATCAATAAAACTCTAATTGTTAACCAAAGTGATACAGATTTCTATAGCTCTAGTGATGGTAATATTGTTGAAAAAGATAATGAAAACGGGATTATAAAATATAGTGATGTAATGGATCAAATCAATAATTTTACTTACAAAGGGGGAAATGTTGTTTTTTTAAAAATACCTGGGAAAACTCGAAAGAGAATTGGACCTAATCTTACATTTGTTGCAGACGGCATTGATTATTTACCTAGTAAACCTATCAAAAATATATCACAAGGATTATGGGATGGTATCTTACATATCAATAAAAAGCATCCATTTTTTAATGAACTTCCAGTAAATGTTAATATGAGTGATGTATATGAGAATATTGCTCCAACAATCAGTTTAAGAAATTTCAAAGGGAATAATATAGTCCAAACAGTTGCATTTGACAGAATTCCTAATGGAAATATTCTTAAAAGAAATTATATTGGATCTGGAGAAGTATGGGCAGGGTCCGATCTTTCGATTGTTAAGTATGGAAAAGGTAAAATGGTTTTATCAACTCTAAAGCTGATAGAAAATTTAAATTATGATCCAGTATCAGAAATCATATTATTAAATATTATTAATTACTTTAGATAGGAATGGTTACTGAAACATATGTAATTGAATTTCTTTCAAGTGAGTGGATTATAAATACATTAGTCTCATTAGTTGTTATTCTTACATTACTATTCATTGGAAGAATATTATCATATAATCAAAGATTAAATTTAGCTAAAGCTATTGCTATTCTTCTCATAATTTCTACAATTACTGAACATTCCCGGAATATAATTAATGGATATTGGAACATTTCTGATAATTTACCTCTACACCTGTGTGGAATTTCAAATTTAATTGCTTGTTTTATTCTATTTACAAAAAAGAATAGAGTATTATTTGAGTTTTTGTTTTATGCAGGAATTATTGGTGGTATCCAAGCCTTTTTAACTCCTCAAATAAATAATTTTGATCGTTCTTTTTTTGAGTATTTCAGTTATCATTTTTCACACGGCTGTATTATATTCCTCCCAATTTTTATGTACTTAAACTTAAATTATGGACTAGCAAAATTTTCTTGGCTAAGGGTAGTGCTATACTTAAATATACTTCTCGCATTTATAATGCCATTAAACTTTCAGATAGACTCTAATTACATGTATTTAGCGTATCCGCCAAATGTAAATAATCCACTAATTCTAGGTGAATGGCCTTACTATATATTATATTGGGAATTTATAATTGTTATTTTCACATATACGACGTATGTAATTTCTACTAGAAAATCTCTATAAAAACCATGAAATCACCAATAGAAACTTTCACAAATTGGGTGAAAACAGGAAAAGATGAAGGTATGGAGAAAAACCATAAAGAGCCCGTAAAAAAAATGATTGAATTAATATTATTATCTAAAAAAGAATTTTCGATTATTGATGCTGGATGTGGAAATGGTTGGGCAGTAAGACTAATTTCTTGTAATAAAAATTGCTTAGTTGCCTCTGGGGTTGATGGATCAAAACTTATGATTAAAAAGGCTAAAAAAATTGATAAAAAAAATAAATATTTTCATGGAGACCTAAATAATTGGATTCCGAAAAAAAAAGTAGATGTGGTAATGTCTATGGAAGTTTTTTATTATTTCGAAAACCCTCAAAGCTTAATAAGTAAAATTTATGATGAATGGCTAAATCCTGGCGGTCAATTAGTTATTGGGCTAGACTTTTATTTTGAAAATTCTGATTGCCACAATTGGCAAGAGGAAACGGGTGTATCTATAATGAAACTATTGAAAATTAATGATTGGATAAGATTTTTTAATATTGCTGGATTTAAAGAAGTAAATAAACATCAATTCTGTCAATCCAAGTCTTGGAAGGGGACATTAGTCATCCAAGGTAGTAAAATCTAAAATTGATTTATCAATAGAAATTATACCACCTTTTAAATCATATATGTTTTTATAACCATTTTTAACTAAAATTTCTGCCCCAATTAAACTCCTTCTTCCTGATCTACAGTATAATAATATATTGTCCTCTTTATTGAATTTTTCAAATCTTTCTAAAAAAGCCGAATCATAGAAATCAATATTAATTGAGTTTGCTAATCTGTTCAAATTAAACTCATCAGCTGTTCTGACATCAATTAACTTAAATTTATTTATCTTACTTAATACTAAATATTCATTGTAATTAATGGTGGAAGGTTGAGAATATGAATATAGAAAAAAGAAAAAAATTACAAGAAAATTGATCCTATTCATTAGCTTATTAGTTTCTTTATTCCTGAATATCCCTTTTCGACATTAACTACGTTCGTATATCCATTTTTAAGTAAAATTGAACACGCTATAACGCTTCTGTAGCCTGCTGCACAAAATAATTGTAGTTTTTTGTCCTTTGAATAAGATAACTTAGAATCAATTTTATTTAGTGGAATATTTATAGCATTTTTAAATGAACCATTATCATACTCATTCTTAGTTCTAACATCTAATATGATTGAATCAGAATTATTTTTTATGAATATTTCTGGGTCAATACTTTCAAGAGAATTTGTTTCATGATACAGTTCTAAATTAGTACTATTATCAAATGAAATATAACCTAAGCAATTGTCAAACCCAATTCTAGATAATCTAGTAATTGCTTCTTTTTCTCTGTTTAATTCGCAAATAATTATAATTGAGGTATTAATGTCTTTTAAAACTTCACCTACCCAAGGAGCAAAACGACCATCCAAACCAATATATATTGAGTCTTTCAAATGACATTCAATAAATTTATCTGTTTTTCTTGTGTCAAGTAAAACAATACTATCATCACTTATGAGGTCTTTAAAATGAAGTGGATCTATTTTTTTTAATGATTTTTTTAATATATCATCCAAATCACTATATCCCTCTTGGTTAAGTCTGACATTTGAAGGAAAATATGCTGGCGGATCTGAAAGATTTTGAGTAAGTTCATGAACAAATTCCTCCTTATTTAATTTTTCATTCAAAGAGTAATTAATTATTTTCTGATTAGATAATGTATCTATTGTTTCTTTCATCATACTTTTTCCACATGCTGAACCTGCTCCATGACCAGGATAAACAATAATATTATCTTTAAGTGGTTTAATTTTATTATTGATTGAGTCGTATAAAAGACCTGCTAAGTCTTGCTTACTTACGCCTTTATACCTTTGTGCTACATCAGGTATACCAACATCACCTAAAAATAAAGTATCACCAGTAAAAATTGAATGTTGTTTGTCATTTTGATCAAAAAGTAAATATGATGTACTTTCTAAAGTGTGACCTGGTGTATGAATTAGTTTAATTTTAATTTTTCCTATTTTAAAAATATCACCATCACTTGCTATAATAGCATCATATTTTGGGTCAGCATTAGGGCCATAAACAATAGGAGATTCAGTCATCCTAGAAAGAGTTAAATGTCCACTTACAAAATCAGCATGAAAATGAGTTTGAAATATAAATTTTATTTCAGAATTAGATTTTTTTGCTTTTTCTATAAAATGATCTGTATCTCTTGAGGGGTCAATGACAGCAGCTTCTCCATTGCTTTCAATATAGTAAGAAGCTTGTGATAAACAAGAAGTATAAATTTGCTCTACTAGCACTATACAAATTTAAAAAAATAAGAATGAATTAATTATTTATTTTATTTGAAGTATTTTTAAGTAATTATGAGCTTTGGAATAATTGATTTAAATATTATACCTGTAAGATTAAAAGATGATGCAAAGTCTGAAATGATTAGCCAATTCTTTTTTGGAGAAACATTAACTATCATTAAGAAATCTGTGAAATGGAGTTTTGTCGAAAGCAATCTAGATAAATATAGAGGATGGATAAGAAACCTTCATTTTAAACCAATAACAACAAATCAATATAAAATAATTGAGTCACAAAATAAATTTTTTTCAACAAATGAAATTAAGTTAACTAAGTACAATAATGAAATTGTAGTGCCTACCGGAAGTTTAATTAGCTCATCAGAATTTTTAGGATATGAGTATAAAAAAACGAATTCAAATATAAACTTTGAAAAAACAGCAAAAGGATTTTTAAACAGTCCCTATTTGTGGGGAGGAAAAACAAAAAACGGTGTTGATTGTTCAGGGCTAGTTCAGTCTATTTATAAAACTATTAACAAAATACTCCCTAGAGACTCAGAGGATCAAAGAAAAATTGGAAATGATGTGAGTGAAAACTTTGAGGTTGGTGATTTAGCTTTTTTTGGTGAAACTAAAGACAATATCACACATGTTGGAATATTATTAAATAACAATCAAATAATTCACTCTTATGGAAGGGTTAGAATTGATAAATTAAACGAAAAGGGAATCTTCAATAATGAAGAAAATAAAATAACTCATGAATTGCAGATCATAAAAAGATTAAGTTAGTTTACTTGTAACTCCTCAATCTTAGCTTTTAACTGCATAAAACCATTATTATTTCCTAGCACTCCATAAATATTTTTAAGTGTATTTAGGGCATCTATGTTTTCTGGAGATACTTTTAGTAAATCTTCTAATAATGGGACACACTTCTTGTAGAGATCTTCACGTTCAACTCTCAATTCATCATATCTCCTGTTGTCTTTGCTTGAATTACCAAGACTATTCATTTCCTCTACAATTTTTATCTCATCCTCAAGAATTACTGAAACTAAATTCAAGTAAGCATCAACATAATCTGGGATTAATGCAATTGCTTGTATGTACTTTTCCTTAGCCAGTTCTAATTCACCTTGCTCAGCATATATAACAGCTAAATTGTAGTATAAAATACCATTGTCAGGATCTAATTCAATTGCTTTTTGCATTAAATCTTTAAACTTATTTCTATATAATAAAGTTTCATCTTCATCATCTGAATTATTACTAATTCTTATGTACAAATCTGCCTCATTTAGCATGAGACTTACGTCATCAGGTTGAATGTTTCTCGCTTCTTTAATAGCTTTCTCAGCTTCATCATTTTTTCCCTGTTGAACATAAATTAAAGCAATATTTTTTACAATCTCCGGATATCTTGATTCTGTTTGTCCCGTTCTGGGGTTAGAGTAATCCTTAGAGGACTTTAATAAATCAAATTCTGTCTTAGAAACCTTTTCTTCAGATCCAGTCTCATTGTTAGTAACGAAATATTCATCAATAACACCTGTGTAGCCAAAATCTTTAAGCTTTAGATAGTACTCTAGGGCTTTATCATAATCTTTACCATTCACAGCACTACCAGCAGCAAAATATAGATAATCTTTATACTGATCTTTATCCATTTCATAAGCCATCACTAACTTAGCTGCGGCATCCAAAAAATTACCTTCTTGATTATCTTTAACAGCCGAGTTTACAATTGAATTTGAAATAACTATACTTAAATTTTCATACTCTTGTTCAACTTTACTTGGATAAACGGATTTATTAATTTTTAATAGACTATTTAGGGATGATATAGCATTTTTAAAATCTTTTAATTCAACACTAACTTTAGCATCATAAAAATAAAATTGTGCTTTGTATTTTTCATCAGATAAAAGAATAAGTGATTTTGACATGTCCAATTCATCTTTAGCCTCTTCATAGAAGGATTCAATGATTAGCTTATCAATTTTTCTTAATTCTTTCTTTTGTCCTCGTGAATAAAACCCTAAGGAAATAATTACAAATAATAATAGAACTCTCATAATATTTAAATGTATTAATTTATTTGATCATCATCAACCACTTCAATATCATCTATATCTTGAACATCCTCGTCATCCAATAAAACCTTCGCAACTGCAGCTATTGAATCATTAGTTTTAAGATTAATAAGCCTTACACCTTGGGTTGCACGACCCATAACTCTGAGTGATAAAACCTCCATTCTTATTGCAATTCCAGATTTATTAATAATCATTAAATCATCTCCATCTGAAACATTTTTAATTGAAACGAGTGTGCCTGTTTTTTCAGTAATCGATATTGTTTTGACACCCTTTCCACCTCTGTTGGTTATCCTGTAATCATCTAGTTTAGATCTTTTTCCGTATCCATTCTCCGAAACAACCAAAATATCACTATCCATATCATTTACAGAAAGCATTCCAACAACCTCATCTTTATCATCTTTTAGTCTTACACCTCTAACTCCAGATGCATTCCTTCCCATGGGTCTCGTTTTGCCTTCCTCAAACCTAATACACTTTCCAGATTTTACGGCCATCAGAATTTGTGAGTTTCCAGTAGTTAATTTTGCTTCTAATAATTCATCTCCATCCTTAATTGTTATAGCATTAATTCCATTTGATCTTGGTCTAGAATATTGTTCAAGGGATGTCTTTTTAACTTGTCCTTTCTTGGTACACATAATAACAAAATGGTTGTTTATGTAGCTTTCATCCTTTAAATCTTGTGTACATATAAATGCTTTAACTTTATCATCTGGCTCTATATTTATAAGGTTTTGTATTGCCCTTCCTTTTGAAAGTTTACTTCCTTCCGGTATTTCAAATACTCTCATCCAGAAACATTTACCCTTTTGAGTAAAAAATAACATATATTGATGATTAGTTCCTACGAATAGATATTCCAAAAAATCTTCACTTCTCGTTGTTGAACCTTTTTGTCCTACTCCTCCTCTATGCTGAGTTTTGTATTCAACTAATGGAGTTCTTTTAATATAACCTGCGTGTGATATCGTTAGAACAACTTTTTCATCAGGTATCATGTCTTCTATGCTCAATTCACCTCCAGAAAATTCAATTACTGACCTTCTATCATCTCCATGTTTCTCCTTCATTTCCATTAGTTCTTCTTTAATTATGTTCATTCTTCTGACCTTATCGCTCAAAATATCCTTAAGATCTTTTATCAAATCCAATAAACCATTAAATTCATCTCTCAATTTGTCCTGTTCTAAGCCTGTTAATTGTCTCAATCTCATTTCAACAATTGCCTTTGACTGAATCTCAGATAAATTATATTCTTTTATCAAATTTTTTCTTGCATTTTCTGCATTGGAGGATTTTTTTATTATTTCTATGACCTTATCAATATTGTCTGATGCAATTATTAACCCCTCTAAAATGTGTGCTCTTTCCTCAGCCTTCCTTAAATCAAATTTTGTTCTTCTAACAACAACGTCATGTCTGTGTTCAACAAAATAACTAATCATTTCTTTCAAATTCAAAAGCTTAGGTCTTCCCTTAACTAAGGCAATATTATTTACACTAAAAGATGATTGAAGAGCTGTGTATTTGTATAAAGTATTTAAAACAATATTTGGGATCGCATCTCTTTTGAGAATGTAAACTATCCTCATTCCTTTCCTGTCCGATTCATCTCTAATGTTAGAAATACCCTCAATTTTTTTATCATTAATTAGTTCCGCGGTTCTTTGTATCATGTCAGCTTTGTTGACCTGATATGGTATTTCAGTGACAATTATACATTCACGTCCATTAACCTCTTCAAAAGATGCCTTACCTCTCATAACTACCCTGCCTCTACCAGTTTCGAATGCCTCCTTGACTCCATCATATCCATAAATGACCCCTCCTGTTGGAAAATCTGGAGCCTTAACATATTTTATTAGTTCATCAATTTCAATACTATTATTTTCAATGTAAGCAACTGTACCGTCAATAACTTCCGATAGATTGTGAGGGGGCATATTTGTTGCCATACCCACAGCAATGCCAGATGCTCCATTTACTAACAAACTTGGAATTTTTGTCGGTAAAACTGTTGGCTCTTTGATGGAATCATCATAGTTTAATTGAAAGTCAACTGTATCTTTGTCAAGATCTTCAACCATTTCTTCAGATATTTTTTTTAGTCTTGCTTCAGTATATCTCATGGCCGCAGGACTATCACCATCAATTGAACCAAAATTTCCTTGACCATCAACAAGCATATACCTTAAACTCCATTCTTGTGCCATTCTAACCATCGTATCATACACTGAGCTATCACCATGAGGATGATATTTTCCTAATACCTCACCGACAATAAATGCAGACTTTTTGAACTTACTGTTTGATCTTAAACCCAATTCACTCATTCCAAACAAGACTCGTCTGTGCACTGGTTTTAAGCCATCTCTAACGTCAGGAAGTGCTCTTGAAACAATAACAGACATTGAATAATCAATGTATGCTGATTTCATAGCTTCTTCAATATTTATTGGAATTAATTTTTCACCGTCTGCCATAGTTGTTTTTTCGTAATTATAAAGATAATTATATGGAAAAAAATTTGAAATTTATGTTCGATGGATTATTATAAACTTATTAACATTTTTTTTATGTTTTTAAGAATAAGTTATTTAATTTTAGTTTAATTATTTTAATTACTATTTTTGAGATATGGATGATAATTTCTCATCAAGGGTTAAAGACGTTATTACTTACAGCAAAGAAGAGGCAATAAGGCTTGGGCATGACTTTATTGGAACTGAACACCTGCTTTTAGGTATATTAAGAGATGGAGGAGGAAAGGCTATTAAGATTTTGAATGCATTAGATATTGATCTTGACTTTTTAAGAAAAAAAATTGAAATTTTAAGTCCTCCTAATCCAATCATGAATTATGAAGAGAACTTGAGAAAAAATCTTCATTTGACAAGACAAGCTGAAAGAGCTTTAAAAACAACCTTCTTAGAGGCAAAATTGTTTCAAGGCAACTCCATAAATACTGCACACCTACTATTATGTATACTACGAAATGAAAATGATCCAACTACCAAGTTATTAGAGAAATTAAATTTAAGTTATGACATTGTAAAAGATCAGTTTAAAGAGCATATTTCTGAATCCAAGGACACCTATGACGATGTTAGCTCTTCTCAAACATTTGATGATGAATCTGAAGAGGATGAAAATTCTATCGAACAAAATCCTTTTAACGTCAAACCAACATCTAATAAATCAAAAAAATCAAAAACACCTGTTTTAGATAATTTTGGAAGAGACTTAACTTTATTTGCGTCTGAGGGTAAACTGGATCCAATAATTGGAAGACACAAAGAGATTGAAAGAGTTTCTCAAATTTTAAGTAGAAGAAAGAAAAATAATCCTCTTCTTATCGGTGAACCTGGTGTAGGAAAATCAGCAATTGCTGAAGGTTTAGCTCTAAGAATTATTGAAAGAAAAGTTTCTAGACTCCTCTATAATAAGAGAGTTATTTCACTCGATCTTGCTAGTGTTGTTGCTGGAACAAAATATCGAGGTCAATTTGAAGAAAGAATGAAAGCAGTTATGAATGAGATAGAAAAAAATAACGATATCATTTTGTTTATTGACGAAATACACACTATTGTTGGTGCTGGCGGAGCAATGGGAAGTTTGGATGCATCTAACATGTTTAAACCAGCCCTTGCGAGAGGAGAAATACAATGCATTGGTGCAACAACACTTGATGAGTATAGAAAATACATAGAAAAAGATGGAGCACTAGAAAGAAGATTTCAAAAAATTATTGTTGAACCTACTTCAGTTGGTGAAACAATTCAAATACTGCAAGATATTAAACACAAGTATGAGGATCATCATAATGTTAAATATACTGATGATGCAATTGATGCTTGCGTTAAATTAACAGACAGATATATTAATGACAGAAATCTCCCTGATAAGGCTATTGATGCTATGGATGAAGCCGGGTCAAGAGTTCACATAACAAATATGGATGTTCCTCAAGAAATAGTTGATTTAGAGAATAAATTAGAAGCCATTAGATTAAAAAAGAATTCTGTTGTAAAAAATCAAAAATATGAAGAGGCTGCAAGATTAAGAGATGATGAAAAGAAAATTGAAAAAGAGCTCTTAGATCAACAAAAAATGTGGGACGATGAATTGAAAAAGAAAAGAGAAGTTGTCTCTGAAAACAATATTATTGAAGTTGTGTCCTTAATTTCAGGTGTTCCCCTAAGAAAAATTGATCAAACAGAAAACATTATTGAATTTAACTTAGAAAGGAGTATTAAAGATAGGATTATTGGTCAAGATCAGGCTGTTAATGCTGTTGTTAATGCCATTCAAAGAAATAAAACAGGTTTAAAAGATCCCAACAAGCCAATTGGATCATTTATTTTTCTAGGACAGACTGGAATAGGAAAAACTCAATTAGCTAAATCTTTGGGCGAAGAACTATTTAATAATAAAGATTCCCTAATAAGAGTTGATATGAGTGAGTATATGGAAAAGTTTTCTGTAAGTAGATTGATTGGTGCTCCACCTGGATACGTAGGTTATGAGGAGGGTGGTCAACTTAGTGAGAGAGTTAGAAGAAAGCCATATTCAGTTGTTCTGCTTGATGAAATTGAAAAGGCTCATCCAGATGTTTTTAATATGCTTTTACAAGTTTTAGATGATGGCTACTTAACAGATAGTGTTGGAAGAAAGGTTGATTTTAAAAATACTGTGATAATCATGACATCAA
>CACLUN010000018.1 GCA_902610105.1 uncultured Bacteroidota bacterium | reverse complement strand
AGATCTGATGTATTTACATACATAAAAAAAATCAATACAGAGTTTGATGTTATATTTGCTGATCCACCCTATGATTATGAAGAAATAAAATATTTATTAATTATCAATGAAATATTTAAGAAAAACTGTATTAAATCTGATGGTTATTTAATTATTGAACATTCATCAAAAAAGGACTTTATCAAGCACGCTAATTTCAATAAATCAAAGAAATACGGAGACTCCGTTATAAGTTTTTTCAAAATACTAAATAATTGATTATTAATAATTTATTTACAAATAATTAAAGTAAATTTATAAATTATTTGTCTTTATTTTTTCCTACCTTGAAAAGGTAATCTTTCTCATATTTTGTTAAACTATCATATCCAGAATCTGATATTTTATCCAAAATTGAATCTATTCTTTTTTGATCAAAATTAGATTTGTATATAATGTCATTGCTATTTGAACTTTTATTTTTTTTAAAATTATTCAAAAAAGATTTTACTAAATCGTGCCCTTTGTTATATCTATTACAGTAATAGCATCCCCATATCGCCCCTCCTAGATGAGCAATATGTCCACCAGAATTATTCAGAGGTATTTGAATAACATCATAAAGAAATAAAAATAGTGCTATGTAGATAATCTTTATATCAAAAAAGAATATTCTAATTATACGTTGTGGATTATAAAATGCTAAATAAAACAAGACACTCATAACTCCAGCTGAAGCTCCAATCATTACTGAATCTACACCTTTAAAGGCGGGAAATATATTATAACTTATCACATAAGTTGCACCTCCGACGGCTATTCCGCTTAAATATAGATTTTTAAAATGTTTATCACCGAATAAATTATTGAGGATTTTTCCGAAGTAATATAAAATAATCATGTTCCAAAAAATATGACTAAAACTACCATGTAAAAACCCATAGGTTATGAATGACCATGGCTTAAATATCAACTGACTCAAATCTGCATCTATTGTAAACCAATTTAGTAAATCAAGATTCTTTATATTAAACAAAAAAAGAAGAGTATTTATAAAAAATGGTACTATATGAATAACAACATTCAAGAAAATTATTTTCTCAACAACACCCAGACCAGAAATGAATATATTAATATTGTTTTTTAGTTCCATCTTTTGTTATTGAATTGATTTTTCTTCCAGTACCACATCATTAAAAAACCCGTTATTGCTCCACCCAGGTGAGCAAAGTGAGCAATTGGTCCAATTGATGCTGATGTAAATCCAAAAAATACATCGCCTAAAATAATAATAGGTACTAAATACTTAGCTTTTATGGGAATTGGAGGAAATAACAACATCAATTTTGAGTTTGGAAACATAAATGTAAAAGCAACTAAAACACCATATATTGCTCCTGAGGCTCCAACCATTACAGAATTATAGTCATTGTAGACACTTGCAAGACTTTCTTTTGAAATATATTCAAAAACCGATGTATTAACAGTGCCGGATCTAAATAGCTCTGTAATTGATTCATTTGATAAGCCATATTCAGTTAAGGCTGATGTAATTGATTCAATATTTAAATAATAAGCTAACATCTGTAATACAGCTGCTCCTATACCTGATGATAGATAAAAAAATATAAATTTATTAGTGCCCCAAATATTAGCTAAAGTTGAACCAAACATCCATAAACCAAACATATTAAACAAAAGATGTGCTTCATTACCGTGCATGAACATATGAGTTAACATTTGAGAGAAAAAAAACTTATCATTCTCGATATAGTGTAGAGCTAAAAAATCATTACTAACCTGGCCTGAAAACTTAGTTCCAATAAAAAAAATAACATTTATTATTAGAAGATGTTTAATTATTTGTGGCGTATTTCCCATTAAATAAATCTTTTTTTTATATCATTATCTTCAATTGATATATATATTTTTTTCCCATGAGGTGTAATGATTGACTCCTTACATGCAAATAATTGATTTAATAGAATTGCTTGTTCTTTTTCATTTTCTAAATGATTTAAATTTAATGATTTAGAAATGCATATTAGCTTAGCAAGATAATCATTTATACTTGTCGAATGATCAATGTAGTTGAGGATATCATTTTCAATTAATTCATTAAAAAAACTATTTACCATTTTATAATTAAAAACTGGATGAATTCCAGTTATTTCAATTTCGTTTAATGAGAATTTTTCAAAAATGAAGCCAAGATGGGTTAAAATATCTTTCAATTTCAACAGAACATTGAAATCTATATTGTTGAAAGTCAATTTAATTGGAAAGATAAGAGTTTGTGATACATTCTTTTTATTGTTTATCTCTGAAAGAATCCTTTCATACAACACCCTTTGATAAGCTCTTTTAATATCAACAATTAGTAATTCTGTTTTTGTTTTTGTTACAATGAATCTCTTTAGAAAATTAAAATTTGAATAATGCGTAGATACCTGCAAATCCTCTTTGGAAAAAATTTTGTTAGCGGAATTACCGTTTTGAATATTTAAATCAGATTTCTCAACACTTTCTTTATTTCCTTTTTCATAAAAGGGATCATAATTGATATCAAAATCAATTTTAGGCGGATTCAAACTCTTTGCGCTATACATGGAAGATGAAATATTAATATTATTACTAAAGTCAATATTTGGAGCTACATTGAATTTCCCTAAAGAATGTCTAATACAAGATCTTAAAATTGCATACAATGAACTCTCATTTTCAAACTTTACTTCAATCTTATTAGGATGAACATTTACATCAACAGTCTGTGTTGGAACATCAATAAAAAGAATATATGAAGGTTTAATTTCAGGCCTGATAAGCCCCTCATAAGCAGTCATTATAGAATGATTCAAGTAATTGTTTTTAACAAATCTCCCATTTACAAAAAAATATTGCATTGATCTTGATTTATTTAAATATTCAGGTTTAAATACATAACCTTTAATTTTTACAATATCAGTATTTTCATTTATGGGAACCATTTTTTTATTTATATTTTTTGTAAACAAACGTATTACCCTCTCTTTAAGGTTTGACTTCTTCAATTTGTATAAATCATTGTCATTATGTCTTAGTGAAAATGAAATCTCTGGATGGCATAAAGATTGTCGAGTAAACTCATTCATAATATGTCTTAATTCGACATTATCAGATTTTAAAAATTTTCTTCTAGCTGGTAAATTATAAAATAAGTTTCTAACGCTTATTCTTGTGCCTTTTAAACCACTTTCTTCCTTTTTATCAACTATTGAACTATCAACAACTGAGATAATATTTCTAATTCCATTTTTATTTTTTGATGATGATATTGTAATTTTTGAAACAGAAGAAATACTTGATATTGCTTCCCCCCTAAAACCTTTACTAGTTAACGAAAACAAATCCGAAGATGATTTAATTTTTGACGTAGTATGTTTTAAAAAACATAAACAAAGATCATTCTTATTCATTCCATCACCATCATCACTAATTTCAATTAAGGATTTACCAAAGTCCTTTACAATTACATTAATATTTTTAGCATTAGCATCAATTGAATTTTCAATAAGCTCTTTTAATACTGAAGAAGGACGTTGAATAACCTCTCCAGCAGCAATCTTGTTAATTAAATCATCAGATAATTTATGTATTAATCCTTTCATTTCATGAAAATCGATAAATCAAAGTCAATTATATAAAGAAAAATTAATGTAAGAAGAATAATAATAAAAAGGATAGTTTTTGAAAATAAACTATTTGAGCGGTTTCTGGATCTTAACCTTGCTTCATCCCACGCATTTGACTTGTCAAAAACACTATTTGATTCTCTATGTTTTGAATAAGCTGAATCAAATCCATATATATTAGATTTATTTGATTTTGAATATCTTGGGGAATATCTGAACTTTTTATTCCGAGGTCTTTTAAAAATATTTATTAAACTCACTTATTTTTTTAAATAAATTTACAAAAAATGACTTCAAGTATAATCTAAAAATTCCTAAAGTAATCCTTATCTTTGTCAAATTATGGAAGGAAAAATAAAACAATTAAAAAATTTACTTTCCAAAGAGAATAAAATTGTAATAACTACTCATACCAACCCCGATGGGGATGCCATAGGAAGCAGTTTAGCTCTATTCCACTTATTTAAAAAAATGAGTTTAAATGTTAAAGTTATTACCCCAAATCAACACCCAAGATTCCTAGATTGGGTTCCAGGATGCGAACACATAATTGTTTACGAAAATAATGTGGAATTGGCTAAAAAAACAATTAATTATTCTAATCTAATTTTTACACTTGATTTTAATGATTTAAGTCGATCTGGAAAAATTGCAGAAAATATTGATTTAGAAAATCATAAATTAGTTATGATTGACCATCACCAATCACCAAATGACTATGCTACTATTATGTTTTCACACCCAGAGATCTCATCAACATGCGAATTAATTTTCAATATAGCCGTCAAATTGGGAAAAAAGGAATTAATTAATAAAGAAATTTCAACATGTTTATACCTTGGAATGATGACAGACACTGGATCATTTCAATATAATGGTGTCAATGGAAAAACTCACAATACACTATCTTTTTTACTGGAAAAAGGTATAAATCATAGTAAAATTTATAATAATATATATAATAGCAATAATCTTAGTAAATTAAAAATATTGGGTTGTGCTATTAAAAATTTATCATTAATTCACGATAAAAAAACTAGTTATACATTTTTAACAAAAAAAGAATTAAATCAAAATCAGTACAAAAAAGGTGATTCTGAAGGAATTGTGAATTATGGGCTTTCACTAAAAAACATTCACTTTACTGCTATTTTCATTGAAGATGAACTCGAGATTAATCTAATTAAAATTTCATTCAGATCTAAAAATGAATTTCCTTGCGATAAATTTGCAAAAGATTTTTTCTCTGGTGGAGGTCATAAAAACGCAGCTGGAGGAAAATTTGAGGGAACTATTGTGAATGCAATTAAAAAATTTAAATCATCTTTAAAAACATTTAAAACTAATTAATTATGAGTTTGATCAGACACTTTTTAATAATAATATTAATAATCAATTTTTCATGTAATATGTCACAAAAAAATAATAACGATACAATCTATGCATCTATAGAAACTTCAAAAGGAACAATAAAAGCTAATTTATATTATGATTTAACCCCAGTAACTGTAGCAAATTTTATCTCACTTGCAGAGGGTGAGAACAAAGAAGTAAGTGAACAATTTAAGGGTAAAAAATATTACAATGGTATTACTTTTCACAGAGTTATTCCTGACTTCATGATTCAAGGCGGAGATCCAACAGGAACTGGATCAGGATCTCCTGGTTATAACTTCAAGGATGAGTTTATTGATGGACTTAAACATAATTCTGCTGGAATATTATCTATGGCAAATGCTGGTCCAGCAACAAATGGCAGTCAATTTTTTATTACACATAAAGAAACACCATGGTTAGATGGTGTACACACGGTATTTGGAAAAGTAGTTGTTGGTCAAGAAATAGTTGATAAAATTGAACAAGGAGACTCCATTATTAATATTGAAATTATAAGAGAAGGTAGTAGTGCAAAGAGATTTAATGCTCCAAAAATTTTTAGCAACCACTTCAAAGAAGAAGAAAAAAGAAAAAAGGAAGCTGAAAAAGCGATCGAAAAACTTAAAAATGATGTTTCTAATATCCATAAAGAGCTAAAAGAAAAGGCTAAAGAAACTTCAACCGGACTTAAATTTTTTATTAATGAAAAGGGAAATGGAGAAATGGTTGATGAAAATAAGACAATATTAACTCATTATGCTGTATACTTTGAAGATGGGAACTTATTAGATACCTCAATTCTTGATGTTGCTGAAAAATATAATATGTTTGATAGCAGAAGAGCTCAGGCTGGAGGGTACTCGCCTATAGAGGCAAAAGTTGGTCCAAAAGATATGATGATTCAAGGATTTAAAGAAGGTTTAAAACTTCTGAAAATTGGTGATAAAGCGACATTATTTTTACCTTATTATCTTGCATATGGTGAAACGGAATCAAGAGGAATTCCTGCTAAATCGAACTTAATTTTTGAAGTAGAAATTGTAGATCAAAAATAATAATGACCAGAAAATCAAAGATATTTAAATTTGTTTTTCTTCTTTTATTTATTTTAACATATAGCATAAACAACTCACCATCTTTTGATATAAATAAAGAATATATAGTTATTTATGAGAACTGGTTTAATATATTATCAAAATTCTATCTAATTTTTAACATTTCAGTGGGTGATATACTTTATTTGATAATTCCATTAATAATTATTTTTTATTATTTTAAAATCGAAAGAAGAAGAGATAAATTGATTTACATATTAAAAGTACCTTTAATTATATATTGTTTTTTTTATTGGTCTTGGGGATTTAATTATAATAAAAATTCTGAGTTTGATTCATTAAAAAAGAATAATTATACTCTTGAAGATTTATCTTTAACTACTCAATTTTACATAAATAAATTGAATGATTTACAAGTCAATTTATCACAGTCTGAAGAAAATAAAGTCGAATCAAAACTATCTTTTAACGATATTAAAATCAAATGCATAAAAACAATTAATAATGAAGATTGGTTATTAATTAATAAAAAATTAAACAATTTTCCTGTTAAAAAATCACTTTTTTCTACTCCTCTATCATATATGGGATTTTCTGGATATATAAACCCCTTTACACTTGAAGCAAACATTAATTATAATATTCCTAGTATTTCCTTACCAGTAACTATAACACATGAAATAGCACATCAAATAGGTTATGCATTCGAAGATGAGGCAAATTTTATTGCAATCAAAACTTTAACTAAAAGCAATTACAAATTTTTACAATATTCAGGCAATTTAATAGCTGTTCAATATCTTCTCTCTGAAATCAGAAAATTAGATACTAAAAACTACAATTATTATGTCAAACAATTAAATATAGGAGTTGTTAAAAATATCAAGGAAAAAAATGATTATCACTTAAAATTCAAGAATAAATTTGAAGATTATTTCAAAAAAGGTTATGATATATTTTTAAAAAACAATAACCAAAAAGCAGGATTAAAAACCTACAGTTTGGTTATTGATTTGTTAATTAATGATTATCAATCTAAGATATAAGAATCTAATTCGCTTTCAACTTGATTTTTAAGTTTTGTAAATTCTAGGTTTAAATTATCAATCATTTCTCCAAGTTTAATAATCAAGGATTTTGCTTTGGTCAAACTGGCAATTTGCATTCCAGTAGGTCCGTATGATGAATTAATTCCTCTTACAGCCACACTTAACCTATTTGAAATTGTTTCAACATCTTTTTCCCTTACATCTTTTTTAGATTTATTTCCAGACATAAAAACATCAATTTGATTAATAGATTGTTGAATAGCGTTTTGTTGAGAAATATAATCTTTATAATTAGGTGATTTATTAATCAATGAAATAATAGATTTATTATTATCCTTAATTTTGTCAAATTTACTGCTCAACACAGAATAGTTTTTATATTCATTCTCAATTTCGTTAACATATTCATCGATTTTATCAATATTTGGATTATTCAAAACACCAGACCTAATTCTTTCAACCTCAAAAAACTTACTTCCAATTTTATTAACTTTTCCATCAAAACTTAGGTATACATTAAATGAGTATTTTCCAGGATTAACTCTTATACTTGGTGAATATGATCTTGTCGAACCAGAACTCACGTTTGTACTTATATTTTTGGTTAAATCCCAAGAAATTCTGTTAAATCCTTTTTTATAAGCTGTAGAGAACCTGTCAACAAAATTATTATTATCATCATATATCTCAATTATTACTTTTGGCAAGTTTTGATTCAATTCCGCATCTAACTCATCCCATCCTGGGAACGGTATGTCAGAATTAGATTTTTCAAGTTCTTTTTCTATTTTTTTTCTTTTTTGTTTTTTTGTTGATACTTCATCACTTAAATAAAAAGTAAAAATTGCACCATAGTCAGGGTTTTTTGCATAATAAGTATTACTGCCCTGAGAAGATGATCCTGATCTTATTGGACTGTATTGAAGTGCTTTTCTTGGTGTAAACACTAGATTACTTTTTAAAGAATTTGATGATAAAAATCTTAGAGATGAATAATCGTCAAGCACATAAAAGCCTCTGCCAAATGTTGCAGCAACCAAATCATTTTCTCGTTTTTGAATAGCTAAATCTCTTATTGAGATTGTGGGTAAACCAGATGAAAACTTAACCCATTTATTACCACCATTAACGGAAACATATATACCATATTCTGTTCCTAAAAACATTAAATTTTTATCAACATGATCTTGAACAAGTCTCCAGCATAAAAAACCATCTGGAACTCCATCACCAATATTTTTCCAAGATTTTCCACCATCAGTTGATTTGTATACATAAGGCTTATAATCTCCAAACTTGTGGTTATCCAATAATACATAAACAGTATTTGCATCAAACAAATCTGCCTTTATATCATTTACAAAAGATCCTTTTGGAACACCTGGTAATTTTTCAACATTAACTTTAGTCCAAGTTTGACCGTAGTCTTGTGTATATTGAATGATACCATCATCAGTCCCTGCGTAAATGATATTTTCATCAATAGGTGATTGAGATAAAGATGTTATTGTATTATATGTGGACATAGCGTAAACATCCCACGGATTATCCCAACTTTGGACTTTGCCCATTATTGGTAGTGAGAATCTTTCTTGATTAAGACTTAAATCTCCGGAAATTGCCCTCCAGTCATCTCCCCTATTATTTGAAACCCAAACTCTTTGGGATCCAAAAAATATTGTTTTAGGGTCATGTGAACTAACTAATATTGGTGAATCCCAATTAAATCTTTCAAAGTCTTCATTTAAATCATTTTGTGGTTTAATGAATGTAGCCTCTCCATTAGTTCTGTCAATACGATGAATATTTCCCTGTTGAGACTGAGCATAAACAATGTCAGGATTACCTGGCTCAGAAGCAGGTTGATGACCATCTCCACCAAGAAGTACAAACCAATCAGAATTTGTAATACCAGAAGTTTTAAATGTTCTACTTGGACCTCCCTGTGTATTATTGTCTTGTGTACCACCGAAAATATTGTAGAATGGATATGCATCATCAACAGCAAGTTTATAAAACTGTGTAAGCGGAAGGTTTGCAACAAATTTCCATGACTTAGTATCATCAAAAGATTCATAAACACCTCCATCAGTTCCAATCAACAAATAATTTGGATCACTAAGTTTGAAAGTCAGTGAATGATTGTCTACATGTTTGTCACTTTCATTCATAATATAAAAATCCTCTCCCCCATTCTCTGATACTTGGACTTTTGTATCCATCAAATATATTTTATCAAATACATGAGGAGATGCAACAAGCTCTTGATAATAGTGAGGTCCTGTTGCTCCTGATACAGTATCGGACATTTTTATCCAGCTTCCACCAGAATTAGTTGTCTTATAAACAGCCCCATTTCTTCTGTCGGTTTCGACTGCAGCATATAGTATGGTACTATCAAATGGAGATATTGCTAAACCAATTTTTCCAAGATTAGATCCTGGTAAACCATTTTTAATTTCTGTCCATGAAATTCCATGATCTGTTGACTTATATATGGAAGTTCCAGGTCCACCACCCATATATGAAGCCACGTTTCTATGTCTTTGCCATGTTGCGGCATACAAAATATTTGGATTATTATGATCAATGGCTATATCAGTAACACCTGTCCACTTATTAACGCTTAAAACGTTTTTCCATGTTTTTCCTCCATTGTCAGTTCTGTACAACCCTCTTTCTCCGCCAGGAGACCACAGGGGACCCTGTGAGGCTACGAATACTGTATTTGGGTCTTTTGGACTTACAATAATTTTTGAAATATGTTCAGATTTTTTTAAACCCATAAATTTCCAATTTTTTCCTCCATTTTCGCTAACATAAATACCATGTCCAATACCAACGTGTCTTCCCCCAACGTTTTCACCAGTTCCTAACCAAATCTTAGATGAATTATGAGGATCTATTGTAATACACCCAGTTGAATAAAAAGGTTGATCATCAGCAATAGGATTCCAAGTTGTCCCAGAATTAACAGTTTTCCAGACACCACCAGATCCAACTGCGACATACCATTCATTTTCATTATTAGGATTTATTGCAATATCAGCAATACGACCTGACATAAAAGCTGGACCAACTGACCTAAACTTAAGACCAGTTAAATCAGATGACTTTAGTTCTTCACTGGTATTTTTTTTCTTTTGTGAAAATGAAATAGTCAAAAAGAAGACAAACAGCGGGAGTATATAGTATTTTTTCATTGTTCAATATTTCTATTAAATATATTAAATTATAGTGTAGAAGCAAATGAAATTGTACTTTTGAAAAGATGAATTTTCACTATTGTTTAACAGGTATTTTAATCTTATTTTTTTTATCTTCTTGTGAACCTGATGATATATGTTTAGAGTCAAATATAGATACACCTAACTTAATCATAAAATTCCTAGACTTTAACTCTGGAGAAAATAAGCCTGTGATTAACTTAAAAATCAAAGGAGTTGATAGTGAAAATGATTTTTTTACAGGAACAGCAGACTCAATTTCAATTCCTCTTAGTAATTATCAAAATACAACATCCTTTTCATTTACAAAAGAATTTGATTCCAATCAACCTAATGAGGATTTAATTTATTTTAATTACGAAAGAAATAATATTTATATATCAAGGTCTTGCGGATACAAAATGGAATATGAAATTGAAAATATTATTATTGAAAATGATAACCTAAATTGGATCGAAGACTCAATTATTGAAAAAAGAGTAGTTAATGATGAAATTTCTCACCATGTCAAAGTATATCATTAGTTTTTTTATTTGTTTAATTTTTAATAATAGCTTTTCTCAAGAAGATCAAGCAGTAGTAATTGAAGATTCTTTAAAAATAGAGCAAAAGTATGGTATTAGAATTGGGCTTGATTTAAGCAAACAAGTTAGAATGTTGACGGAGGATTACAAAGGAATATCCTTTTATAGTGATTTTAGAATAAAGGAAAGGTTATTTATAGTTGGTGAATTAGGAAATGACGAAAAGAGCATTAATAATGAAAACTTAAGTGCTAAATTCTCTGGAAATTACATTAAAGCAGGTATTAATTATAATTTTTATAATAATCCAGCAGGATTAGAAAATGAAATCTATTTTGGTTTTCGATTAGCAACAAGCAGATTCAAAAGTGAAATATTTAATTATTTAATTTACGATTTAGATAAATATTGGGAAAATGGAAGAATTGATGACTACAAAGAGTTTAAAAATATCAATGCTAATTGGTTTGAGTTAATTCTTGGCTTTAATGCTAAAATTTCGAAAAACATATTTATGGGAACATCATTGCGCTTGAACCGAATGATAAACCAAAAAAAACCTGATAATTTTGGAAATTTATTTATTCCCGGATTTAACACTGTTACAGAGGACAATAAGTTTGGTACAGGAATTACATATAGTATTAAGTATCGCATTCCAATTGTAAGAAAATAAAATGGATTGGTTTAACACTAATTATTATCACACTCTATACAAACATCGTGATTTGATAGAAGCAAAAAAATTTATTGATACCCTAGTAAAATATTTAAACATAAAAAAAGGTTTAAATGTTTTAGATCTTGCATGTGGAGCTGGAAGACATTCAAAACATCTTGAAAAACTTGGTTTTAAAGTAACAGGGATTGATAGATCGGCAAACAATATCAAAAAAGCAAAGAAATACAAAAATTCTAATCTAAAATTTTTCAAAAAGGAAATGACTGATGATTTTGAAGAAAGATTTGATGTAGTATTAAATTTATTTACCAGTTTTGGGTATGAAAATGACAACTATAACCTAAAGACTATTGAAAATATTTCAAAAAATTTAAAAAAAGACGGAATACTAATTATTGACTATTTAAATTATTATTTGGCTGAAAAAAATTTAGTCACTGAGGAGACAAAATATATTGAAGGTCTAAAATTTAATATTGAAAGATATTCAGATGATAAGTATATATATAAGAAAATTTCAATTGATGATAAAAATTCTAATGTTTATTATGAGAAAGTGATGAAAATTGATGTCGACAATTTTAATTCTTATTGCAGTAAAAATAACTTAGAAATTTCAAAGATTTACGGAAACTATAATCTTGATGAATTCGATATTGATACTTCAGAGAGATTAATTATGATAATAAAAAAATCCCAGCCTTAGAGACTGGGATTCGAGGGGGGCAGTGACATACTCTCCCACCAAAACGGCAGTACCATCTGCGCTACTGGTCTTAACTTCTCTGTTCGAAATGGTAAGAGGTGTGCACCAGCGCTATAACCACCCAAATTTTTCTTACTAAAAGTAAGGGGTATTAGTACCCTAAAAAGTTAACATATTGAAGAATATAATAATAAATACAATCAAGAAAAGGTTCACGATAGACCTACGGGTAATTAGTATCACTCGGCTATGACATTACTGCCTTTACACCTGTGACCTATCAACGTAATCGTCTATTACGACCCTTAAAAGAAATCTCATCTTGTGGTTGGTTTCGCACTTATATGCTTTCAGTGCTTATCCATTCCCGATATAGCTACTCTGCAATGCTCCTGGCGGAACAACAGATACACCAGAGATCAGTTCAACTCGGTCCTCTCGTACTAGAGTCAAATCCACTCAAATTTCTAACGACCACTACAGATAGAGACCGAACTGTCTCACGACGTTCTGAACCCAGCTCGCGTGCCACTTTAATGGGCGAACAGCCCAACCCTTGGAACCTTCTCCAGCTCCAGGATGTGACGAGCCGACATCGAGGTGCCAAACCCCCCCGTCGATGTGAGCTCTTGGGGGAGATCAGCCTGTTATCCCCGGCGTACCTTTTATCCTTTGAGCGATGGCCCTTCCATGCGGAACCACCGGATCACTATGCTCTACTTTCGTACCTGATCGACTTGTAAGTCTCTCAGTCAAGCACCCTTATGCCATTGCACTCTACGCACGGTTACCAAGCGTGCTGAGGGTACCTTTAGAAGCCTCCGTTACTCTTTTGGAGGCGACCACCCCAGTCAAACTACCCACCACGCACTGTCTCTGTAAACAGATTAGGCTCTAGATAAGCAAAGGGTGGTATTTCAAGGGCAACTCCGCCGCACCTAGCGATGCGGCTTCAAAGTCTCCCACCTATCCTACACGTTACTTATCCAAAGTCAATACGAAGCTATAGTAAAGGTGCACGGGGTCTTTTCGTCCCGTAGCGGTTAATCGGCATCTTCACCGATACTACAATTTCACCGAGCTCATGGCCGAGACAGTGTTCAGATCGTTGCACCATTCGTGCAGGTCGGAACTTACCCGACAAGGAATTTCGCTACCTTAGGACCGTTATAGTTACGGCCGCCGTTTACCGGGGCTTCATTTCGCTGCTTCGCCGAAGCTAACAACTCCACTTAACCTTCCGGCACCGGGCAGGTGTCAGACCCTATACATCATCTTTCGATTTAGCAGAGTCCTGTGTTTTTGATAAACAGTCGCCTGAACCATTTCACTGCGGCCACGCCGAGGCGTGGCGACCCTTCTCCCGAAGTTACGGGTCTATTTTGCCTAGTTCCTTAGCCATGAATCTCTCGAGCTCCTTAGAATACTCATCCCAACTACCTGTGTCGGTTTGCGGTACGGGCTGCTTCTCTTGCTTTTCTTGGAACTACTTACTTGTTTTCGCTTTGCCCGAAGGCTAGGCTCAACGTGGACTTCCGTCGCCACGTAAACACCTGGGTAATCCGTCACTTTTAATGAGAGCAGGTACAGAAATATTAATCTGTTGTCCATCCACTACCCCTTTCGGGTTTGTGTTAGGTCCCGACTAACCCTCAGCTGATTAGCATAGCTGAGGAAACCTTAGTCTTTCGGAGTGCGGGTTTCTCGCCCGCATTGTCGTTACTTATGCCTACATTTTCGCTTGTACAAACTCCAGCAAACCTCACGGTTTACCTTCAACGTCGGTACAATGCTCCCCTACCCATCTTACGATGCCATAGCTTCGGTGATATGCTTATGCCCGATTATTATCCATGCTCGACCGCTCGACTAGTGAGCTGTTACGCACTCTTTAAATGAATGGCTGCTTCCAAGCCAACATCCTAGCTGTCTGGGCAGTCAAACCTCGTTTAATCAACTTAGCATACACTTGGGGACCTTAGCTGATGGTCTGGGTTGTTTCCCTCTCGGACATGGACCTTAGCACCCATGCCCTCACTGCTGCACATCATTTCCAAGCATTCGGAGTTTGTCAGGAATTGGTAGGCGGTGAAGCCCCCGCATCCAATCAGTAGCTCTACCTCATGGAAACTAATACAACGCTGCACCTAAATGCATTTCGGGGAGTACGAGCTATTTCCGAGTTTGATTGGCCTTTCACCCCTATCCTCAGTTCATCCCAAGACTTTTCAACGTCAACGGGTTCGGGCCTCCACTGTGTGTTACCACAGCTTCACCCTGACCAAGGATAGATCACACGGTTTCGCGTCTAGTACTACTGACTAATTCGCCCTATTCAGACTTGCTTTCGCTACGGCTTCGTACCATAAGTACTTAACCTTGCCAATAACACTAACTCGTAGGCTCATTATGCAAAAGGCACGCCGTCACCCTAATGGGCTCCGACCGCTTGTAAGCGCAAGGTTTCAAGATCTATTTCACTCCCTTATTCAGGGTTCTTTTAACCTTTCCCTCACGGTACTAGTTCACTATCGGTCTCTCAGGAGTATTTAGCCTTAACGGATGGTCCCGCCAAATTCATGCAAGGTTTCCCGTGCCCCGCATTACTCAGGATACCACTATTATTAACTTTCTTTACTTGTACGGGACTATCACCCTCTATGGTTCCGATTTCCAACGGATTCTAATTCATCAAGCAATAAATATCGTGGTCCTACAACCCCTAAATTGCCGAAACAATTTAGGTTTGGGCTGTTCCGCGTTCGCTCGCCGCTACTAGCAGAATCACTATTGTTTTCTATTCCTCCGGGTACTTAGATGTTTCAGTTCTCCGGGTTTGCTTCCATGTAAACATGGATGATTATTCTTCAAATAATCGGGTTTCCCCATTCGGACATTTACGGATCAATATGTATGTGCCACTCCCCGTAACTTTTCGCAGCTTATCACGTCCTTCTTCGCCTCTGAGAGCCAAGGTATCCCCCTTACGCTCTTAATTAGCCTATCGTAACTTTACTTTTCTTTGAAATTGTATTTATTATAATATTGCTCGTACAAATCCACATATAATTGTATATGTAATTTATACTTTGTAGTGTATCTATAATTACAAACATATATTGGATAACAGATGTTTGTAATATAAAAATTTTCAATATGTCAATGAACTTTGTAGTGGAGAATGTGGGAGTCGAACCCACGACCTCTTGAATGCAAATCAAGTGCTCTAGCCAGCTGAGCTAATTCCCCATTCTGAAAAGAATTCAGTATGGACGAATTTCCCAACTCTAAATTCCCAAGATCGTATTGTAGTCTCGGGCAGACTCGAACTGCCGACCTCTACATTATCAGTGTAGCGCTCTAACCAGCTGAGCTACGAGACTCAATGATAATTAAAATGACAGCAATTAGCAAAACACATACCTCAACAATTCTAAAATTCAGTCGTCATACTTTCTCTAGAAAGGAGATGTTCCAGCCGCACCTTCCGGTACGGCTACCTTGTTACGACTTAGCCCCAGTCATTAGTTTTACCCTAGGCGGCTCCTTGCGGTTACCGACTTCAGGCACTCCCAACTTCCATGGCTTGACGGGCGGTGTGTACAAGGCCCGGGAACGTATTCACCGGATCATGGCTGATATCCGATTACTAGCGATTCCAGCTTCACGGAGTCGAGTTGCAGACTCCGATCCGAACTGAGATCGGTTTTGTAGATTTGCTCCTTCTCGCGAAGTGGCTGCTCTCTGTACCGACCATTGTAGCACGTGTGTAGCCCAGGACGTAAGGGCCGTGATGATTTGACGTCATCCCCACCTTCCTCACGGTTTGCACCGGCAGTTTCGTTAGAGTTCCCGACATTACTCGTTGGCAACTAACGATAGGGGTTGCGCTCGTTATAGGACTTAACCTGACACCTCACGGCACGAGCTGACGACAACCATGCAGCACCTTGTAATGAGTCCGAAGAAGGGTCTATCTCTAGACCTGTCCCGTTACATTTAAGCCCTGGTAAGGTTCCTCGCGTATCATCGAATTAAACCACATGCTCCACCGCTTGTGCGGGCCCCCGTCAATTCCTTTGAGTTTCAATCTTGCGATCGTACTCCCCAGGTGGGATACTTATCACTTTCGCTTAGCCACACATCTACCTAAGGTAGACATACAGCTAGTATCCATCGTTTACGGCGTGGACTACCAGGGTATCTAATCCTGTTCGCTACCCACGCTTTCGTCCCTGAGCGTCAGTTAATTGTTAGTGATCTGCCTTCGCAATTGGTATTCTGTGTGATATCTATGCATTTCACCGCTACACCACACATTCTAACCACTTCACAATAACTCAAGTCTTTCAGTTTCAAAGGCAATTCTACAGTTGAGCTGCAGGATTTCACCTCTGACTTAAAAAACAGCCTGCGGACCCTTTAAACCCAATAATTCCGGATAACGCTTGGATCCTCCGTATTACCGCGGCTGCTGGCACGGAGTTAGCCGATCCTTATTCTTACAGTACCGTCAAGCCCCGACAAGTCGGGGAATTTCTTCCTGTATAAAAGCAGTTTACAACCCGTAGGGCTGTCATCCTGCACGCGGCATAGCTGGATCAGACTTTCGTCCATTGTCCAATATTCCTCACTGCTGCCTCCCGTAGGAGTCTGGTCCGTGTC
>CACLUN010000017.1 GCA_902610105.1 uncultured Bacteroidota bacterium | reverse complement strand
TGGATGTAAAATTTTATTTAATTCATTTAACTTTCTTTTATCGTTAAAAATAACATCAGAAATATATTTTGATTGTATTGACCCACCTTTATAAGATCTATTACCTATTTTCTTTTTTACAAAATCTATAACTTCATTATTGTCTACCAAAATCTGCTTAGCAAATAAATCTGAATTAAATATCACAAAAGATTCACTAGAATTAAATATTCCTGAAATAAATGTTTTTCCAGATCCTATTCCACCAGTTAATCCTATTACAAACATTTAAAGTTGAGGTTTAATTGTTTTTTGCAACAATGTCAACAATTTCTTGACTAACTCCAACATTGCTAAAACCACCATCGTGATATAAGTTTTGAAGTGTAACTTTTTTTGTAAGGTCTGAGAAGAGAGTTACAGTATAATCTGCACATTCATCTGCAGTTGCATTTCCAAGGGGTGACATTTTTTCAGCATATGTGATAAATCCATCAAATCCTTTAACACCTTTTCCTGCTGTTGTAGGAGTTGGAGATTGACTAATTGTATTTACCCTAACTTTTTTTTCTTTACCAAAAAAATATCCAAAGCTTCTAGCAACTGACTCCAAATAGGCCTTATTATCAGCCATATCATTGTAATTAGGAAAAACTCTTTGAGCTGCAACGTAGGATAGAGCAACAATACTTCCCCAGTCGTTCATAGCGTCTTTGTTATATAGTACCTGAAGTAACTTGTGAAATGATACAGCAGATACATCCCAGCCTTTAGTTAACCAATCATGATTTAAATCAGTGTAAACTTTGCCTTTTCTTACATTCACTGACATCCCAATTGAATGTAGAACAAAATCAATCTTCCCATTAAAGTGTTCAATTGATCTCTCAATTAAATTTTCTAAATCTTCTTTAATTGTTGCATCAGCAGAAATTACTGGTGAGCGTGATTTAGATTTGGATTTTGATTACAGAGTTTTTAATGGAAATTTAGCCACAAAGGTTGGATCAGATAGGTATACAAATTTAGAAGGCGTAGACAAATACAGCATGCCCTTGTTTGATGATGACGATGGAGTTAGTGAATACTCATTAGTTGTTGGTTTTCCCGGAAGAACTCATTATTTAAGGTCATCAATTTCTTACTTGATTATACTTTCAGTTTTGTTCATATTGGTAATAATTTTATCTTTTTATTTCACTGTTTTAAATTCAATAAAGCAGAAAAATATTTCAGAGATGAAAACAGATTTTATTAATAACATGACTCATGAATTTAAAACCCCAATCGCAACAATTGATCTTGCATTAAATGCTATCAAGACTGATAAGATTAAATCAGATAAAAATATGATTAATCGTTATCTAGGAATGATTAATCAGGAAAATAAAAGAATGAACAAGCAAGTTGAAAATGTTTTAAAAATTTCTCAATTAGACAATAGCAAAATAGCATTAACTAAAAATGACATAGATATTCATTCTGTTATTAATGAAGCTAATGAAAGAATTTCACTGTTGCTAAACACCAATAATGGTAAAATTAATCTTGATTTTAATGCTGAAAATTCAATAGTTAAATTGTCCTTTGAGGAACTTACTAAAGTTTTTGTCAATCTTTTGGAAAACTCAATAAAGTACTCAAACAGCAATCCAGAAATCTTAATAAAAACAAGAAATTATAATAAAAAAATAGAAATTGTTTTAATTGACAAGGGAATGGGTATGTCAAATAAAGTTAAATCAAAAATATTTGATAAGTTTTATAGAATCCCACAAGGAAATATTCATAATGTTAAGGGGCATGGTCTTGGTTTGTCTTTTGTAAAAAAAATTATTGATTTACATAATGGTACGATTTCTGTTGACAGTGAATTAGGCGCTGGAACTAGTTTTAAGATTGTTTTCGATATTTAAGAATGGCTCAAAGAAAAAAAATATTAATTGTTGAAGATGACCCTAACTTTGGATCAATTTTGAGAGACTATTTAAAGCTTCATTCGTATGATGTATCACTCGCAAAAAATGGAATAGAGGGTTTAGAAAAATTTAAGAAAATTAGCTATGATTTATGTATTCTTGATGTAATGATGCCATTTAAAGATGGATTTTCACTAGCTAATGATATTAGATCAATAAATGAAGAAATTCCTTTAATTTTTTTGACAGCAAAATCTCTTAAACAAGACGTTATTAAAGGCTTCAAAATTGGCGCTGATGACTATTTAATCAAACCTTTTGATTCTGAGATTTTATTATTGAAAATTAAATCTATTTTAAAAAGAAAATTATCATCTAGTAAAAATAATATAGAAAAGCTTGAATATATATTTTCTTCATACAAATACAACTCAAAATTCAGAGAACTTCAGTACGAAAATGATAAACCCATTAGTCTTTCACCTAAAGAGGGTAAGTTGTTATCATTACTCTTAAATAATATTAATGATTTAACAAGTAGAGAAGAGGCATTGATAAAAATATGGAATGATGACAACTACTTTACATCCAGAAGTATGGATGTTTATGTTACTAAAATTCGTAAATATCTTAGTAAAGATTCAAGGATTAGGATTGAAAATATACATGGAAAAGGCTTTAAATTTTCAATAGACTAGATTCTGGGATGAAATTTAAGCACAGAATCAATTAGGTGCCTCCTCTTAACATGTAAATATTTCTCGGTTGTAACGATGTTTTCGTGTCCCATCATTTTTTGAATACTAATTATATTTGCCCCATTTTCAATTAAATGAGTGGCAAAAGAGTGTCTTAATACATGAGGACTAATTTTCTTTTTTAACCCAATTTCAATTGCAAGATTATTTAAGATTGTATAGATCATTACTCTTGTTAGTCTAGTTCCTCTATTATTCAAAAAGAGTGTATCCTCTTCGCCTTTTCTAACTTTTATCAAATCTCTTTTAGAATTTACATAATTTAAAATCAGATTTTTAGCTATTTTACTTACAGGGACAAATCTTTCTTTATTGCCTTTTCCTAAAATTTTAATTAAGTTATCATCAAAAAATAAATCTGAAATTTTTAAATTTATCAATTCAGAAACCCTTAGCCCACAGCTATATAATACTTCAATAATGGCTTCGTTTCTTGTACCATTATTTTGATTTTTACCTGCAGCTTTAATTAAAAGATCAACCTCATTTGTGCTGATAGTTACAGGGATTTTATAACCAATTTTAGGATGTTCAATTTTTTCAATTGGATTATCAGTTACAAGTTTTTCAAATATTAAAAAATTAAAAAATACATTTAAACTAGATATTAATCTAGATTGACTTCTGGATTTTATTCTCTTTGATTGTTCGTATAAAAAACTTCTTAAATCAGCAGTTTGAATATTATTTGGTTTCAGATTAATTTTTTTTTCAACCAAATAATTAATTAATTTATTTAAATCTGAGATATAACTGGAAATAGTATTATCAGATAAGTTTCTTTCAAATTTTAAAAAATTTTCAAATTCCTTAGATGATGTATTCCATTTCATATTAATTAAATACTTTTACATTGATTTAAGTATTATGAAAATACAAATAATTAATGGTCCAAATTTAAATCTTCTTGGTATTAGGGAGAAAGATATTTATGGTGACATCTCCTTTGATGACTATTTAAGAGAGCTAAAATCAAAGTTCAAAAATATAGAGTTGCATTATTATCAGTCAAATGTAGAAGGAGAATTAATTAATAAAATCCAAGAGGTTGGTTTTAGTTTTGATGGTATAATACTAAATGCTGCGGCTTATACACATACGTCAGTTGGAATATCCGATGCAGTTAGAGGTATTAAAACTCCCGTCATTGAAGTTCACATTTCAAATACTAAATCTAGGGAGGACTTTAGGACAAAATCTTTTATAAGTCCCCATGCTCAAGGAATAATTCAAGGATTTGGATTGTACAGCTATGATTTAGCAATTTTAAGTTTGATAAAGGACTAAAGATGAATTACCTCATCATATGCATCAGCAACTGCTTCCATTACAGCTTCACTTAATGTTGGATGTGGGTGAATTGCTTTTAAAATCTCGTGACCTGTTGTTTCAAGTTTTCTGCCAACTACAGCTTCTGAAATAATTTCAGTAACATTAGATCCAATCATGTGGCATCCTAACCACTCTCCATATTTTGAGTCAAAAATTACTTTTACAAATCCATTTGGTTGACCGGAAGCTTGCGCTTTTCCCGATGCAGTAAATGGAAACTTGCCAACTTTTATGTCATAACCCTCAGCAATAGCCTTTTCTTCAGTATATCCAACAGATGCAACCTCAGGTTTACAATATGTGCAGCCAGGAATATTATTATAATCAATAGGATTTGGATTTAAACCTTTTATTTTTTCAATACACGTAATTCCTTCGGCTGAGGCTACATGTGCTAATGCAGGCCCCTCAACAATATCACCTATTGCATAAATATTTTTAATATTAGTACAGTAAAATTTATCAACTTTTATTTTATCATTTTCTATTTCAATACCAACATCTTCAAGACCAATATTTTCAATGTTAGACTTTATACCAACAGCGCTTAAAACAATATCACCATTTAAAGTGGATTTTTCATTATTTGACTCAATTGTTACTTCAACTTTATCTCCAATTATTTTAGAATCAACAACTTTTGATGAGTTTAAGATTTTGATTCCAGATTTCTTTAAAATTTTTGATAATTCTTTAGATATATCCTTATCCTCAATAGGAGCAATATTTTTTTCATATTCAACTAAAGTTACTTTGGTTCCCATAGAATTATAAAAATATGCGAATTCAACTCCAATCGCTCCAGACCCAACTATAATCATTTCCTCTGGTTGTTTTTCTAAAACCATTGCTTTTCTATATCCTATAATTTTTTCACCATCTTTCGGAAGAGAATTTATATCTCGTGATCTAGCTCCAGTCGCAATAATAATATTAGTTGCAGAAATTTTTGATTCTTCCTTCTCAGCTTTAATTGAAATCGTTTTATCGGAGTTAATTTTACCAAAACCAGTGTAAACTTTAATTTTATTTTTTTTCATTAAAAAATTAACACCTTTACTCATAGTATTGGCAACATCTCTACTTCTTTTAATCACTTTTGTAAAATTTTTAGAAAAATTTTCAACTTCAATACCATAACTTTCAGCGTGATTTAAATATTCAAATACTTCTGCTGATTTAAGAAGAGCTTTTGTAGGAATGCAGCCCCAATTTAAACATATACCACCCAAACTTTCTTTTTCAATAATAGCAGTTTTAAAACCTAACTGTGAGGATCTAATTGCAGTAACGTATCCACCTGGGCCACTACCTAAAATAACTACATCATAATTTTCCATTATTATTTTTCTTTAAAATTTAAACTTGCCGAATTTACGCAATATCTCATTCCTGTTTCAGTTGGTCCATCATTAAAAACATGACCTAAATGTCCTTCACAATTAGAACATACTATTTCAATTCTTTTTCTTTGTAATGAATGATCATCTCTATACTCAATAGAACCCTCAATTGATTTATCAAAACTTGGCCATCCACATCCACTATCAAATTTAGAATTACTCTCAAATAATTTATTTCCACATCCTTTACATTTATAAAAACCATCTTCAAAATGCATATTATATTTACCTGAGAATGGCATTTCTGTACCGGCTTCTCTTAATATTTTATAACTAAATTTATCTAGTTTTGTTGACCAATACTTATTGCTTTTATTTTTCATGATTTTTTAAATACTAATGCAACTGAGTTAACACAATGACGAATACCAGTCGTTTCTTTGGGTCCATCATTAAAAACATGTCCCAAATGACCACCACATTTTTTACACTTTATTTCAGTTCTAGGATATCCTAATTTATAATCAACATCATATATTAATTTATCATTAATTTCTCTATCAAAACTTGGCCAACCACAGAATGAGTTATACTTATGGTCAGACTTGTAAAGAGCTTCATCGCATCCAGCACAATGATAAGTTCCTTTTTCATAAAAATTATCATATTTTCCAGTATATGGACGCTCAGTATAAGCTTTTCTGAGAACTAAATATGAAAGCTCCTCAAGTTGGCTCTTCCATTCAGCATCGGATTTAACAACTTCATACTGAGCCTGGCTAAAACTATTTTGAAATCCTAGTAATAAAATAAATAACAGAAAATAAGCTTTATAAAATTTCATTTGTATATTAATAAGTGCAAAAGTAATTCATATTTTCAACTTTTAATCCTCAATGAACAAAAGAATTTACTTGAAAGGTGATAAGAAAATTTTAAAAGCATGGGCTTTTTATGATTGGGCAAATTCTGTTTACCCGTTAGTAATAGGAACTGCTGTATTTCCAATCTTCTATGGTGAACTTTTTGTTGAAAGCGATTACATTGATTTTCTTGGAATTAATTACAAAAATACAGCATTAATACAACACATTACTTCTCTGGTTTTTCTTATTTTGGCTTTTTTAATACCCATTCTTTCAGGAATAGCAGATTTCCTAGGAAATAAAAAAAATTTCATGAAATTTTTTTGTTATCTGGGTAGTGCTTCATGTGTTGGATTATATTTTTTTGATCTTGAAAATATCTATCTTGGTTTAAGCTTTTATTTCTTAGCCTTATTTAGTTTTTGGGCTAGTTTAGTATTTTATAATTCTTATCTTCCTGATATTGCTTTTCCAAAACAACAAGATCGAATAAGTGCATTAGGATATTCATATGGGTACGTTGGTAGCGTACTTTTGCTAGTTTTTAATCTAATTATGATTATGTTCCCTGAATTTTTTGGGTTGTCCAATTCAAATGGTGAAGGTTCAATTCAAGCAATGAGAATCTCATTTCTTTTAGTTGGATTATGGTGGGCTAGTTTTAGTCAGTACACGTTCTTCTATTTACCCCAGAATTTAAATGACGTTAATAAAAAAGACGCTTTTAAAAGTACAGTAATATTTAGTGGATTTCTTGAACTTAAAGAAGTTTGGAAAATTCTGATTAAAGATATTTCCGTTAAAAGGTTTCTTATTGCTTTTTTTACTTTTAGCTGTGCCTTACAAACAATAATCTTAATTGCAACATATTTTGGAGAACAAGAGATATTGTGGGGAGAAAATGAAAAATTTCTTGGCCTAATACTTAGTATGCTCATAATACAATTAATTGCAATTTTTGGTGCTTGGTTAACAGCAAGAGTCTCTGAAAAAATTGGAAATATTAGAACTCTAATAATATTAAACTTAATATGGTTTATACTATGTCTATTTGCTTATTTTGTTAAATACCCAATTGAATTTTATATAATAGCTGGTTTTGTTGGAATGGTTATGGGTGGGACCCAAGCATTATCAAGATCAACATATTCTAAATTGATCCCCAAGACTGATAATACGTGTTCTTATTTTTCATTTTACCAAATGTCAATGATTGTCAGTGTCGTTTTGGGAACTTTCATGTCAGGTGTTGTTGATCAACTAACTGGAAGTATTAGAAATTCAATTATGATATTTGCAATAGTATTTATTCTTGGAGCTCTGTTGTTGAGAGGTATTAAAATGAAAAACATCTAAACACTTATCAAAATTAATGGCATGAATGTTGAAATTGTTATATGTCAGTTTAGAAACTCTTGTTTTACTGACAGATTGACATAATTATGAGTAACTTTTTTGATTTTAATAATAACTTTGGCCCAGTGGATGAAGAATCAGAATTAATACCACTAATGACATCCGATGATGAGGAGGCAATTTCAAAGGAAATTTTGCCAAAGAGTATTCCTATTCTGCCCCTAAGAAATGCCGTATTATTTCCTGGCGTTGTTATACCAATTTCTGCAACAAGAGACAAGTCTGTAAAATTAATCAAGTATGCTAATTCAAAAGATAAACTTATTGGAGTAGTATCTCAGAAAGATTCGAATGTTTCTGATCCTTCTATTGGGGATATTAATAAAGTTGGTACGGTAGCAAAAATTCTTAGAGTTTTACAAATGCCAGATGGAAATTTAACCATAATCATACAGGGAAAAAAAAGGTTTGAAATTCAAAAGGTTGTTTCTAAAAAGCCATTTCTCACATGTTCTATATGTGAATTAAAAGAAATAAATCCTTCTGTTAATAATAAAAAATTTATAGCAACAATTGATTCCATTAAGGATTTAGCATTAAAAATCATAGACGAAAATCCTAGTATACCAAGTGAAGCTTCCTTTGCTATTAAAAATATCCATAGCAATTCTTTTCTGGTAAATTTTGTTTCATCAAACATGAACATAAGTGTTAATGAAAAATTTAAAATTTTATCAATTGATGATCTACAAAAACGAGCTTTGAGATGTCTTAAGTTTATGGATATTGAGTTTCAAAAACTTTCACTTAAAAATGATATTCAATCCAAGGTAAGAAATGACTTAGATCAACAGCAGAGAGAGTATTTTTTAAATCAACAATTAAAAACTATTCAAGAGGAACTTGGAGGTTCATCAAATCACAAAGATATTGATGATATGAAGATAAAGTCAAAAACAAAAAAATGGAACAAAAATATTGAAGAACATTTTAACAAAGAGTTGCTAAAATTACAAAGAATGAATATCCAGGCAGCCGAATATTCGATTCAGAGAAATTACCTGGATTTGATTTTAGATCTTCCATGGAATGAATATTCAAAAGATAATTTTAGCTTACAAAATGCATTGAAAATTCTAAATAGAGACCATTATGGTTTAAATGATGTCAAAAAAAGAATAATTGAACAAATTGCTGTAATGAAACTGAGAGGAGATATGAATTCTCCTATTTTATGTTTTTATGGTCCACCTGGTGTTGGTAAAACTTCACTTGGTAAATCAATTGCAGAGTCTCTAGGAAGGGAATATGTCAGGATTTCATTAGGTGGTCTTAGGGATGAAGCTGAAATTAGAGGTCACAGAAAAACTTATATTGGAGCAATGCCAGGAAGAATTATACAGAATTTAAAAAGAGTGAAATCATCAAATCCAGTCTTTGTTTTAGATGAAATTGATAAATTATCTATTGGCAATCAAGGAGATCCGTCTTCTGCCATGCTTGAAGTACTTGATCCTGAGCAAAACAGTTCATTTTATGATAATTTTTTAGAACTCGGTTTTGATTTGTCTAAAGTTTTGTTTATAGCTACAGCTAATAACTTATCCAATATTCAACCTGCACTTTTAGACAGAATGGAAATTATAAATATTTCAGGATACAGTATTGAAGAAAAAGTTGAGATTGCTAAAAAACATCTTGTAAGAAAACAAATATCAAATCATGGATTAGAAAAATATAAATTTAAAATATCTGACTTAGCATTAATGACAATTATTGAAGGTTACACCCGTGAGTCAGGGGTTAGAAAGCTTGATAAAAATATTGCCAAATTATGTAGGTGGATTGCTAAGTCTGTAGTGAAAAAAGAAAATTATCCAGAAATCCTAAAACCTGAAAAAGTTAAAGATATTTTAGGTGTATCAATTAATCCAAGAATTTATGAGAATAATTATACTGCTGGTGTTGTTACTGGTTTAGCTTGGACACAATATGGTGGTGAAATTTTGTTTGTTGAATCGACTATTTCTAGTGGAAAAGGAAATCTTACTTTGACTGGAAATCTTGGTAAAGTAATGAAGGAATCTGCTACAATTGCGCTAGAATATATTAAGTCAAATGCTGAAATTCTTAATATTGATAAAAATATTTTCAAAAATTATAATTATCATTTGCATGTACCTGAGGGTTCAACTCCAAAAGATGGACCAAGTGCTGGTGTTACGATGGTAACCTCTTTAGTTTCTCTATTGACTCAGAGAAAGGTCAAAAATAAATTAGCAATGACTGGTGAAATAACTTTGAGAGGTAAAATTTTAGCTGTAGGAGGAATTAAAGAAAAAATTTTAGCAGCCAAACGAGCTAGATTAAATACAATAATTTTACCTGCCTATAACAAAAAAAATATTTTAGAAATTGACAAAAAATATTTAAAAGGTTTGAAATTTCGTTATGTTGATACTATTGATCAGGTTTTAGAAAAAGCATTATTAAATCAAAAAGTATCTAATTATAAAAAATTGTAATTTTGAAAAAACTTTACTTTTGAAAAAAAAGTTTATAGTAGCTATTGATGGACCTTCCTCATCTGGTAAAAGCACTATAGCTAAATTAATAGCAAAACATTTTAATATCACTTACATTGATTCAGGTTCAATATACAGAGCGATAACATATCTTGCTTTAAAAAATAATCTAGTCAAAACTGATTCGATTGATTTTGTTTCATTGATTGATTTATTAAATAATTGTTCAATTTCTTTTTCATTTAATTCAATTAATCAAAATATTATAAACATAGATGATGTTTCTGTAGAGAATGAAATCAGAACATTTGAAATTTCAAATAACGTTAGCTTGATTGCTGAAAAAAATGAAGTCAGAAAATATGTTTTAAAAATTCAAAAACATATGAGTAAAAATAAATCAGTAGTTATGGATGGGAGAGACATTGGCTCAGTTGTTTTTCCAAATGCTGATTTTAAGTTTTTTTTAGATGCATCTTTAGAAATAAGATCATTAAGACGTTGGAATGAGTTAAAATTAAGTGAAAAAGATTTAAAATTTGATGATGTAAAAAAAGACTTGTTGAAGCGCGATGATAATGATATTAATAGAAAGTTTTCTCCACTAATTAGGACTAAAGATTCAATACTAATAGACTCTGATGAGTTAAATATTGATGAAGTTGTTAGTCAAATCATTAACATTATTAATAAGGAAATTAAAAATAAATAATAGTAAATTATTTGTATTAAACTTAAATTGATGTTAAATTCGCTTGCCTTTTAATGGGATATTAGGAACTAAAAGGTTTAAATATAATTAATTTCTTCTGTGTTTCCCATAATCCTATAAAAGCACAGAATACAATTTAAAAATCATGCCTAAAAATAAAAATGAGGATGACACAACAAAAAAATCCTCCGAATTAAAAAAATCCTCCTCAACAAATAAGCCTGCAACTAAGACTAGTGCTGAGAAAACAGCAACTAAGACTACTGCTAAGAAAACAGCAACTAAGACTACTGCTAAGAAAACAGCAACTAAGACTACCGCTAAGAAAACAGCAACTAAGACTACTGCTAAGAAAACAGCGAGTAAGATTGCTGATAAAAAGACATCAAAAAAAACTGAAACAAAAACCGATAAAATATCTCTAAAAAAAGTTCAAACTATTGATGATGGTTTTAATTGGACAGAGTTTGAAGAAGGAATACAAACAATAAGTAAGAAAGAAACAGATGAATTTGACAAACTCATCGATGAAAACTTTGTTGATACATATTCTGAAAGTGTAATTGTAGGCAAAGTTGTAAACATAACTGAAAGAGAAGCTATAATTGATATAAATGCTAAATCAGAGGGCGTTATTTCGTTAAACGAATTTAGGTATAATCCTGAACTTCAGATTGGCGATGCTGTCGAAGTAATTGTAGATATCCAAGAAGATAAAACAGGTCAATTAATTCTTTCTCACCGAAAGGCGAGAACAATTAAAGCTTGGGAAAGAGTAATTGATTCTCATGAAAAAGAAACTGTTGTTACAGGCTTTGTAAAATGTAGGACAAAGGGAGGAATGATTGTAGATGTTTTCGGTCTTGAGGCTTTTTTACCTGGATCTCAAATTGATGTTAAACCAATTAGAGATTATGACCAATATGTTAATAAAAACATGGAGTTTAAAATTGTTAAAATTAATCATGAGTTTAAAAATGTTGTCGTGTCACATAAAGCATTAATTGAGGCTGATATTGAGGAACAGAAAAAAGAAATTATTTCTCAATTGAAAAAAGGTCAAGTTTTAGAAGGAATTGTAAAAAATATAACTACCTATGGTGTTTTTGTTGATTTAGGAGGTGTTGACGGTTTAATTCATATTACGGATTTGTCTTGGAACAGAATTAATCATCCAACAGAAATTTTGGAATTAGATCAAAAATTAAATGTTGTCATTTTAGATTTTGATGATGATAAATCACGAATCCAACTTGGCGTTAAACAATTAAGTAAACACCCGTGGGAAAGTCTTGATGACAGCCTCAAGGAAGGGGATAAAGTTAAAGGAAAGGTTTCAGTTCTTGCAGATTATGGAGCTTTTATAGAAGTTGTTGATGGTGTTGAAGGTCTCGTTCATGTCTCAGAAATGTCATGGTCAACTCATTTGAGATCAGCTCAAGATTTTGTTAAAGTTGGAGATGAAGTTGAAGTTGTTATTTTATCACTAGATCGTGATGAAAGAAAAATGTCTTTAGGTATCAAACAACTAACATCAGACCCTTGGACTGATATTACAAATAAATATCCAATTGATTCAAAGCATAAGGGAAGGATTAGAAATTTCACAAACTTTGGGGTCTTTGTTGAACTTGAAGAAGGAATTGATGGTTTGATATATATTTCTGATTTATCTTGGACTAAAAAAATAAAACATCCTTCCGAACTATTCTCAATTGATGACAAAATTGATGTTATTGTTTTGGAGCTTGATGTAAATGAAAGAAAACTGAGTTTAGGGCACAAGCAAACTAAGAAAAATCCATGGGAGGATTATTTAAAGAAGTATCCTGTTGATTCGATCCATACTTTTAAGCTTGAATCAATTTCTGAAAGAGGAAGCTCGATATTTTTAAATGATGATTTGAGTGCTTTTGTTCCAAAAAAACATACTCTAAAAGAAGATGGTTCCAGTCTTAAAGAAGGAGAAGAGGTTGATTTTAAAGTTATTGAGTTTAATAGTGATTTTAAAAGAATTGTAATGTCGCATTCGGCAACATTTAAGAAAGAACCTGAAAGAGAGAAGAAACCTAAATCTAAAAATGAAAATATTGATAAGTCAACTTTAGGTGATATAGAAGCTTTAGCAGATTTAAAGAAAAAAATGGATAATAAGGATGACAGTTAATATTATGATTTTTTAATTTTTTTCACAATCCAATCTCCAACTTCTTCCGTTGTGTATGACTTATTATTACCGGAAAGATCCTTAGTAACAATATTATTTGCGACAGATTCATTAACTAGACTGTGAATTAGTTTAGATTCATTGTGAAGATTAAAACTTCTTTCAAACATCATAGATGCTGATAGTATTGTTGCTAATGGATTGGCAATATTTTTACCTTTAGCTTGAGGAAAAGAGCCATGAATAGGTTCGTATATTGAAGTTTTTAGTCCAACTGAAGCCGAGGGCATTAAACCCATTGAACCGGAAATAACAGAAGCCTCATCTGTCAGAATATCTCCAAACAAATTACTTGTTATCAAAACATCATAATAACTTGGAGAATGGATTAACCTCATCGCTACAGCATCAACAAATTCATAGGAAACTTTAACACTAGGGTACTTTTTTTCTAAAGACTGAACTGTCTGCCTCCATAGTCTTGAGGTTTCAAGTACATTTGCTTTATCAATACAGCACAATTTTTTTGATCTCTTCATAGCAAGTTCAAACCCAATTATTGCTAATCTGGTAATTTCATTGACACTGTATTCACAGGTATCAAATGCGTAATCATTCGTTTTATTTCTTCCTTTTTTTCCAAAATAAATACCACCTGTTAGTTCTCTTACAAAAACTAAATTTGTACCCTGAATTATGGATTTTTTAATTGGTGACTTTTCTAAAAGTGAATCAAATGTATAAGTAGGTCTAATATTAGCATATAATCCTAGTTTTTTTCTCATCCTGAGTAAACCTTCCTCAGGGCGAACTTTTGCAGTTGGATCATTATCATATTTAGGGTCGCCAACTGCGCCAAATAAAACAGCATCGGATTCAAGACAAATCGTATGAGTTTCATTTGGATATGGATCGCCAGTTGCATCAATCGCTGCTGCACCTACAAGTCCTTCACTCCAAGTAATATCGTGACCAAACTTGCTTGCAATTACATTCACTACTTTCACTGCCTCTCCAATTACTTCTGGGCCTATGCCATCTCCAGGTAATAATCCAATTTTAAGTTCCATATGTATTAAATAATATTTAACATTTTCTCAGTAGCCTTTATTGCTGAAACTGTTTGATCAGAATCTAATCCTCTTGTTATAAATTCTTTCTTTGAATTTTTCCATGTTATAAATGTTTCACACAATGCATCTGAATTACTACCGGGTGGAATTGTTACAGAATAATCAGTCAATATTGGTAGCTTATATCCATTTTTTTTATAAAGTTTTTTTAATGCATTCATAAATGCATCAAATTGCCCATCACCAACACTCTTTTCAGAGTATGATTTACCATTAATTTCAATTTTTATATCAGCTGATGGTTTATGATTTTTCTTGTGTTGAAGAAAATATGACTTTATTTTAATTTTTTCAATTATACTGGGTCTATTTAACACATCAGAAATTATGTACGGTAAGTCCTCTGCGGTCACTTTTTCTTTCTTATCCCCTAGCTCAATAATTTTTTGAGTTACTTTTTTCAAATTAACATCAGATAATTTAAGTCCAAGTTCATCAATATTTTTTTTAATATTGGCTTTTCCAGATGTTTTTCCTAGTGCATACTTTCTTTTTCGTCCAAATCTTTCAGGTAATAAACTGTTGTAGTATAGATTTTTCTTACTATCGCCATCTGCGTGGATCCCAGCTGTTTGAGTAAATACATATTCCCCAACAATTGGTTTATTTGGTGGAATTCTAAAACCACTAAAAGTTGATACCAATTTACTTACATTGTAAAGGGCCTCCTCATTAATATCTGTTTTGAATTTTGGTAAAAAATCTTTTATTGCAGCAACTATACTTGCCATTGGCGTATTTCCAGCTCTTTCACCCATTCCATTAATTGTTGTGTGAATTCCATTACAGCCTGCTTTTATACTCTCGAGAGTATTGGCAACACTCAAGTCATAATCATTGTGCGCATGAAAGTCGAAACAAATATCAGGGTAACTATTATTAATTTCTCTTAAGTATTCTGAGGTTTCAAATGGGTTTAAAACTCCTAAGGTGTCAGGTAATAATACTCTATCTAAAGGTTGATTTTTTAAAAAATTTAAAAAATTAATTACATAATCTTTTGAGTTTTTCATTCCATTACTCCAATCCTCAAGGTATATGTTAGTTTTTATATTATTTTTTCCTGCATTTTTTATAATTATTTCAATATCCTTAAAGTGGTCTTTTGGATTTTTTTTAAGTTGATATTTTAGATGTTTTATAGAGCCTTTGGCTAAGAGATTTTGGACTTTAGCACCTGTTTTTTTTATCCAGTCAATAGAAACTCCATTATCAATAAAAGTTAAAATTTCTATTTTATTTTCTAGCTTTTCTGTTTTAGCCCAATCAACTATTTTCTTAACAGCATTAAATTCTCCGCTAGATACTCTTGCAGAGGCAACCTCAATTCTATCTACTTTCAACTCCTTTAACAACAATTTAGAAATTGTAAGTTTCTCATCTTCAGAAAATGACATTCCAGATGTTTGCTCACCATCCCGAAGTGTGGTATCCATTATTTCAATTTTTTTTCTCTTCATTTTACAATGGGGTCTTTTTTGAGAAATTTTTAATGGATTCCTTTATGTTCAAAAGAAAATCAATATCATCGTAGCCGTTTAGCATATTGTTTTTTTTATAATCATTAATTTGAAAATTTTCATGATGATCAGAACCGCTGATTTTAACCAACTGATTTGTTAGGTCAACAGTAATTAATGTTGATGGATTTTTATAAATATTTTCAAAAATGATTTCTAAAAACTTAGAGGAGATTTGAACAGGTAATACCCCAATATTTAAACAATTGTTTTTAAAAATATCAGCAAAAAAGCTAGAAATCACACATCTAAACCCGTAATCATATATAGCCCAGGCTGCATGCTCACGAGATGATCCTGACCCAAAATTTTTACCTCCGACTAAAATCTTTCCAGAATATTTAGTGTTATTTAAAACAAAATCATCTTTTGGTTTATTGTTTGAATAAAATCTCCAATCACGAAATAAATTATCACCAAAACCTTTTCTTTCTGTTGCCTTTAAAAATCTAGCGGGGATTATTTGGTCAGTATCAATATTTTCAATTGGTAATGGGACAGCAGTGCTTTTTAATATTTTGAATTTATCGTATGCCATATCTATTGTTACAAGTCTCTTGGATCAGTGACCTCACCAGTGATTGCAGCAGCAGCAGCTACAATTGGGCTAGCTAACAGAGTTCTAGATCCAGGCCCCTGTCTTCCTTCAAAATTTCTATTTGATGTACTAACCGCATATTTCCCTTTTGGAATTTTATCATCGTTCATAGCCAGACATGCAGAACATCCAGGCTCTCTAAGTTCAAATCCAGATTCATTTAAAATATTTAGAAGTCCTTCATCTTTAATTGCTTTTTCAACCTTGTGTGAGCCAGGTACTAACCAGGCAGTTACATTAGGTGCTTTTTTTCTCCCCTTGACAATATTTGTAAATGCTCTGAAATCTTCTATCCTTCCATTAGTGCAACTACCAAGGAAAACAAAATCAATTTTTTTACCAAGAATTTTATCCCCTTTTGAGTAGTTCATATACTTTAGGGATTTCATAAAAGTTTCCATGTTACCACCATGTTGATTAGAATTAGGAATTCCAGAATTTATAGAAATACCCATTCCAGGATTTGTTCCATATGTGATCATTGGTTCTATTTTATTACCATCAAAATTATATTCTTTGTCAAAAATAGCATCATCATCTGTCTTGAGAGTTTTCCAATATTTCATAACTTCATTCCACTTATTATCCTTAGGTGCAAATTCTCTTCCCTCTACGTAATCAAATGTTTTTTCGTCAGGTGCTATAATACCTCCTCTTGCACCCATTTCAATACTTAAATTACATACTGTCATTCTTCCCTCCATACTCATTTCGGAAAAAACTTCTCCTGAGTATTCAACAAAATATCCTGTTGCACCAGATGTTGAAAGCTCAGAGATTATAAATAATGCTACGTCTTTGGGTGTAACAGAATCATTCAACTTACCATTTACATTAATTCTCATTTTTTTTGGTTTGGGTTGCATAATACATTGTGTTGACAATACCATTTCAACTTCGGAAGTCCCAATTCCAAAGGCAATTGCTCCAAATGCTCCATGAGTTGATGTATGTGAATCCCCACATACAATTGTTGCACCTGGAACAGTGATACCGTGCTCAGGCCCTATCACATGAACTATACCATTTTTTTCATGACCTAATCCCCAGTACAAGATTCCATGATATTCAGCATTTTTCTCGAGTGCTTCGAGTTGTTTAGATGACAAATAGTCTTTTAC
>CACLUN010000016.1 GCA_902610105.1 uncultured Bacteroidota bacterium | reverse complement strand
CCATAACAATGTCAACAGCAACCCCAGAAAGTTTTTTTTGCTCCTCAATAGAAATACCCAACTTATCAAATGTTTTTAATAATTCTGGATCAACTTCGTCAAGACTTTTTTTATCATTTGTCTTTGGAGCTGAAAAGTATGAAATAGCCTGAAAATCTGGTTTCTCATAATTTACATTAGACCAGTTGGGTTCTTTCATTGTTTTCCAATGGGCATAAGCTTCTAATCTCCAGTTTGTCATCCATTCTGGTTCATTTTTCTTCTTTGAAATAGATCTTACAATGTCTTCGTTTAGCCCAACAGGAAATGTTTCAGACTCAATATCAGTTGTAAACCCATATTGGTATTCTTGTTGTTCTAATTCTTTTTTTAATTCTTCTTCTGTATATGCCATAACTTATTTATAAAGAAAAACTTTCACCACATCCACATGTTCTTGATGCATTCGGATTTTTAAAAACAAAGCCTTTTCCATTTAATCCTCCTGAGTATTCAAGTGTTGTACCAATTAAGTAAAGAAAGCTTTTCTTGTCTACAACAATTTTTATACCATTATGTTCAAAAACCTTATCATTATCTTCTTTATTCTTATCAAAATTTAGCTCATATGACAAGCCTGAACAGCCTCCACTTTTTACCCCAACTCTTATGTAATCATCATTTGGGTTAAATCCGCCGCCAATCATAAGTTTGGAAACTTCATTCTTTGCCGTATCTGCTACTTTAATCATATTTTGCAAATATAAACCTTTAATAAATATTTATAATCTAAATTTGGAATTCAATAATACCCAATTATTATACCAAAACAAATAAATTATATGGAAAAAAGATCAGAAAATCTTACTGATTTAAATCAAATTGGAGAGTTTGGATTAATTGATTTGATTACAAAAGATTTTAAAATAGTTAATGAAAGTACTGAACTTTCTATTGGTGATGATGCAGCCGTCTTAAATTATAAAAATCAAAAAATAATTGTTACAACAGATATGTTAGTTGAGGGAGTACACTTTGATTTATCCTATTTTCCATTAAAGCATTTAGGTTATAAGGCTGTAATATCCTCAATTTCTGACATATGCGCAATGTGTGGGACGACAAAACAAATTACCGTATCAATAGCTGTTTCAAATAGGTTCAAGTTGGAATCAATACAAGAACTTTATTCAGGAATTAAATATGCGTGTAACAGATATAATGTTGATTTAATTGGAGGTGATACCACATCATCATTAACAGGGTTAGTAATTTCTGTTAGTGCAATAGGATGCGTATCAAAATCTAATTACGTCACTAGATCAGGATCAAAACCAAATGATCTAATTGTTGTTTCAGGTTCATTAGGTGGTGCATATTTGGGTCTACAGGTTTTAGAAAGAGAAAAGCAAGTTTTTCTAGTAAATTCAAATAGCAAACCCGATTTATCAAAATATAAATATGTAGTTGAACGTCAACTTAAGCCTGAAGCAAAATCTGAGATAGTTGAATTCTTTTTGGAAAATAAAATCAGGCCAACCTCAATGATTGATATTAGTGATGGACTTTCCTCTGAAATAATACATCTTTGTAAAAATTCTGGAAATGGATGTGTAATTTATGAGGAAAAACTACCTATTTCAAAAGAAACAGCTGATACATGTGAAGAATTTAAACTGGAAGCAAGTACAATTGCGCTTTCTGGTGGTGAGGATTACGAATTACTGTTTACTATTGACTCAAAATATTTAAAAAACATAGAGCAACACAAAGAATTCTCTGTAATTGGATATATCACCAAGGAAAGTAATACAAATTTAATTACAAAAGATGGTAAAACAACTCCTATAACTTCAATGGGTTGGAAATCTTTTTGATTTATTGCAAATGAGTATTTATTTTGAATTCATTAATGATTCAATGTGGTCAATTTCAATTGGTATATCGATCATTAGATTTGTAGGATCATTTGAATCATTAATTATAACATCATCCTCTAGTCTTATTCCAAATTCTTCCTCCATAATGTAAATACCAGGTTCTACCGTTAAAACATTATTTTTCTCGAAAGGTATTTTTAAGTCACAATAATCATGTGTGTCAAGACCTAAGTGATGTGATGTACCATGGCTAAAATATTTTTTATAAGCTGGTTTGTTTTTTGTTTCATTCTGAACGTCAGACTTGTCTAATAAATTAATTCTTAAAAGTTCAGAAGTCATGATTTTGCCAACTTCTTTATGATAATCAGCCCATAAGATACCTGGTCTTAGTAGTTTTGTAACTTCATTTTTAACATTTAAAACAGCATTATAAATTGTCTTTTGTCTTTCAGTAAATCTTCCATTAACTGGTATAGTTCGTGTCATATCACTAGAATAATTCGCATATTCAGCACCAACATCCATTAGGATGATTTCTCCATCAAAGCATTGTTTGTTGTTTTTTATATAGTGCAGGTAATTGGAGTTTTTTCCAGATGCTATTATAGGCGTATATGCAAATCTTTTAGATCTATTTTTTAAAAATTCGTGAGAGAATTCAGCTTCTATTTCATACTCCCAAACACCAGGCTCTACAAATCCTAAAACTCTTTCAAATCCTTTTTTAGTTATGTCACAGGCCTTTTTAATAAGACTTAATTCAATTTCATCTTTGACAGATCTTTGATATTGAAGAATTGGATTACTCTTTTTAAAGCTCAAACCACCAAAATTTTTGAGTTTTTCAATAAAACGATCTTCTCTAGTTTGTGTTTCAACATTTTGTCTATAATGTTCGTTAGTATTAATGTAAACGTGGTCAGCTTCTTTTAATATTTTACTTAAAATTTCATCTAATTCACCAAGCCAATGAACATTCCTAATGCCAGAAATTTCAAAAGCGTCAGATTTGGTTAATTTCTCTCCCTCCCAGTGTACAATACTATCATTGGTTTCTCTGATAAAAAGAATTTCCTTAAAATTCTCATTAGAATCCGGAAATAAAACTAAAATACTCTCCTCTTGATCAATTCCGCTTAAATAAAAAATATCTCTATGTTGTTCAAATGGAAGTGTAGAGTCAGCACTCACTGGATATATATCATTGGAATTAAAAAAGGCAATACTATTTGGCTCTAGCTTATTAGTGAAATTTTTTCGATTTTTAATAAAAAGGGTATTATCAATTTGACTATATTTCATAAACGGTAATTACCCAAATTTATAAAATAAATTAAGATGAAAAAGATACTTTTTGTACTCCTTTTGTTTTCATATCTAGGATTTTCTCAAAATGCTAATACATCTTTTGAGATGATTGAAAAATCTGAAAACCAATATAAAATTGATTTACAAAAATCGATAGTTAGAAATATCGATTTTACAAATATAGGACCTAGTGTTATGAGTGGACGTGTAACGGACTTAGAGGTAAATCCTAAAAATACAACAGAGTTTTATGTTGCATATGCATCTGGCGGATTATGGCACACAGTAAATAATGGTACAACTTTTAATCCAATAATGGACAATAGTATAACTCAAAATATAGGAGATTTTGATGTTGATTGGAATTCTAGAACAATTTATGTTGGTACGGGGGAAAGTAACTCATCTAGATCTTCATATCCTGGAATTGGTATATTAAAATCAATTGATAATGGAAAAACATGGACTAATGCAGGACTAAGAGATTCTCATCACATAAGTAGAGTTATGATTAATCCTGAAAATAGTGATCATGTTGTGGTTGCCGTTATTGGTCATTTATATTCAAAAAATGAAGAAAGAGGAATTTTTGTTACTTATGACGGAGGCAAAAACTGGAATAAATCTTTATTTATAAATGATAATACAGGAGCAATTGATTTAATATCAGATCCGAAAGATTTTAACATCCAATACACTGCTTTTTGGGAAAGAGGTAGAACAGCGTGGAATTTTGTTGGAAGTGGAGATGACTCAGGAATCTATAAAACTTATGATGGAGGAAAAACATGGGATTTACTTACAACTGAAAATTCAGGGTTTCCAACTGGTGAAGGAGTAGGGAGAATAGGCTTAGCAATTTATAATTCAAATACTTTATATTCAGTTGTAGATAATCAATATAGAAGAGAGGAGAAATCAACAGAAAATTCTAATTTGGAAAGAATAGATTTTAAGGACATGACAGTTGATCAACTACTAAAATTAGAAGATAAAAAACTTGAAGATTTTTTAAAACAAAATGGTTTTTCTAGAGATGAGAACTCAAAAACCATAAAAAGTAAAATTCAAAAAGGTCAATTAGTTCCTAACGATTTATACAAGTTTTTGACAGATGCAAATGCAGAACTTTTTGACACTCCTGTAATAGGTGCGGAGGTTTATAAATCCGTTGACTCTGGAATTACCTGGACTAAACAAAATGATGAATACTTAGATGGAGTTTACAATAGTTACGGCTACTACTTTGGAAGAATTCATGTCTCACCTAAAGATTCAAATCAGATTTATATTTATGGTGTTCCTATAATTAAATCAAATGACTCAGGTAAAACATATACCAGAATAGGTGCAAGTAATGTTCATGTTGATCATCATGATTTGTGGATAAATCCAAAAAATACTGATCACTTAGTTCTTGGAAATGATGGTGGTGTGAATATTTCATATGATCAAGGAGAAAATTGGATTAAGTTGAATCAACCATCTGTTGGGCAATTTTATGCAATTAATGTAGATAACTCTGAGCCGTACAATGTTTATGGTGGATTACAAGATAATGGGGTGTGGATGGCAAAAAATATATCAGTTGAATCACCATCTTGGTACGAATCCGGACATAATAACTGGACAAAAATTATGGGAGGTGATGGTATGTACATCCAAATTGATAGTAGAGACAATAATATAGTTTACACTGGTTTACAATTTGGCAACTACTACCGGCTAAACTTAGAAAACGAAAGCAGAAAAAATATTAAGCCTAGACATAAACTTGGCGAATCACCATTAAGATTTAACTGGCAAACTCCGATATTAATTTCACCACATAATCAGGATATAATTTATTTTGGAAGTAATAAGCTACATAGGTCATTTAACAAGGGAGATGATTGGGAAAATATCTCTGGAGATTTGACTCAAGGAGGTAAAAAAGGCAATGTGCCTTATGGAACTATTTCATCATTTGATGAGTCAATTTTTTCATTTGGTAAGCTAGTAGTTGGATCAGATGATGGCAAAGTTATTTTAACTGAAAACTCTGGGAATACATGGACAGAAATTGGAAATAGTCTTCCAAAAGATTTATGGGTTAGCAGAGTGATTTTTTCAAAAATTGATAGCAGTAAAATCTATATTACTCTAAATGGTTACAGGTATAATGATTTTAACCCTTATGTATTTCTTAGCAATAACAATGGAGAAACATGGAAGAATATTTCCTCAAATCTTCCTCTGTCACCTGTTAATGTAATTAGGGAAGATGCTAATAGTCATAAAGTTTTATATGTAGGTACTGATAACGGAGTCTTTGTGTCACTTAATAGTGGTGAATCATGGAACCCTTTTAGTAAAAACTTGAATAGAGTAGCTGTTCATGATTTAGTTATTCATCATGGTGAAAACGATCTATTAGTGGGAACTCATGGAAGGTCTATTTATAAAACAAATCTTGATGTTTTCGATAATTACATAAAAAAATACAAGAAAGGAAATGATATAACCATTCTTGATGTATCTGGGTTAACCTTTTCCAGATCCTGGGGAAGATCTGACAATTACAGTGATTCAGTTTACAATGAAAAAGTAAATATTGATTTGTTTAGTGAAAGCGATAGAAATTTAGAATTTTCTATAATAGATGAAAAAGGAAACGTACTCAATAATGGTGATGCAGTGCTAAGTAAGGGTTTTAATACTATTAGTATTTTACCAATTGTAAACGTTGAAATCAACGACAAGAAACTAAAAAAACTAAGTTTTTCAACGAATAAAGCTTCAGACGGAAATATTTATTTTGGAAAAGGAAAATATACATTTAAGGCAAGTGGTTTTCAAGAAAGTTTTATAGTTAAATAGCTAATAATTCTTGTTTCTGATTTATTTGTGAATTAATTTTGTATTTGTAACAATTTAGGAATGAAAAAGCTTTTTAATTCATCAATCGGTAGGAAAATTGCCATGGCACTTTCAGGGATATTTTTGATTGTTTTTTTAACTCAACATTTCTTAATTAATATTACCTCAGTTTTCAGTGAGAGTATTTTTAATATGCTTTCTCATTTTATGGGCAATAACCCATTAGTGCAGTTTATTTTGCAACCAATATTGATTGTCGGTGTAATATTTCATTTTGTTATGGGTTTTGTATTGGATTGGCAAAATCGTAAAGCTAGACCCGTAAAGTATACAGTTTATAAAGGATCAAGAAATTCTATGTTTGTTTCAAGAAATATGATTATATCAGGAATCGTCATTTTATCTTTTTTAGCTTTGCATTTTTATGATTTTTGGGTTCCAGAGATGGATTATAAATATATTCAAGTAAAACCAGAAGATCCTGACAGATATTTTGAGGAATTAATACATAAATTTGAAAATCCTGTCAGGGTTGGCCTATATTGTTTATCATTTATTTTTCTGTCCCTACATTTAGTACATGGCCTCTCTTCATCTACGCAATCATTAGGTACAAATAATAAATACTCATCAACCATCAATAAAATAAGTTATGCATTCGGCATAGGTATACCAGCTGGATTTTGTTTCATAGCATTATTTCACTTTTTTACCTATTTATAACACATAATGTACATAATTATAACACATTAAATAATTATGTATGTGTTACAAAATATACTTTAAAAGCGGAGTTGAACTGTGTGAAAAAATTATTTTAATTCATTTTTTTATTTTTAGTTATTTATTAGTAATTTTAACACGTGAATGAAAAAAATAACCTATTCTCTTAATTACAGAAAGCCAAAGGAAGAGTATGATAATGACGACAGTTTAACCGTTTGTGTTAGATATTATCACAAGTTTGACGATGGTAATCAGAAAGTAATAAAAAAGAGCACCGGTGTTAAGTGTAAGCTAAAAGATTGGGACTCCGACTGGCATAAATACGATAATAGACACCCTATTAAGTCAACTGATCCAGATTACTTAGAAAAAAATAGACTCATTAGAAATAAGTCAATTGATTTACATTCCTTAATTAAGGATTTGAAACCCTTAAAATATACGTCATTCTTGAAATCCAATACACCTAAAGGTCCTTTGGATTTAAAATGGAGTAACCATAAAAACAATGTTCGATTAGTAAGTCCAGCAAACAAAAGAAATATTGATATAATTGTTGTTGGAACTGGTTTGGCTGGTGGATCTGCATCTGCCACATTAGCAGAGCAAGGTTATAATGTTAAAGCTTTTTGTTTTCAAGACTCATCCAGGAGAGCCCATTCTATTGCAGCACAAGGAGGGATTAACGCTGCTAAAAATTATCAAGGTGATGGTGATTCGGTTTATAGATTATTTTATGACACTATCAAAGGAGGCGATTATAGATCTAGAGAGGCTAATGTTTACAGATTAGCTGAAGTTTCAACTAGCATTATTGATCAATGTGTTGCTCAAGGAGTTCCATTTGCGAGAGAGTATGGAGGTCTTCTAGACAATAGGTCATTTGGTGGTGTATTGGTTTCTAGAACTTTTTATGCAAAAGGACAAACAGGGCAGCAATTATTATTGGGTGCTTACTCAGCAATGAATAGACAAGTAGCTAGGGGAAAAATACAAATGTTTACAAGACATGAAATGATGGATATAGTTATTGTTGATGGTAAAGCAAGAGGAATAATCACTCGTAATTTAATTACTGGTGAGATTGAAAGTCATTCTGCTCATGCAGTTGTTTTAGCATCTGGAGGTTATGGTAATTTATTTTATCTATCTACTAATGCTATGGGTAGTAATGTGTCTGCAGCTTGGAAAGTTCATAAAAAAGGAGCTCTTTTTGCAAATCCTTCTTTTACACAAATTCACCCTACCTGTATTCCTGTTTCAGGGGATTATCAGTCTAAACTTACCTTGATGTCTGAGTCTTTAAGAAATGACGGAAGAATTTGGGTTCCAAAAAAGATTGATGATGCAATAAAAATTAGAGAAGGTAAGCTTAAACCAACTGATTTAGGAGAGGATGATAGAGATTATTATCTAGAAAGAAGATATCCTGCTTTTGGAAACTTAGTTCCACGTGATGTTGCATCTAGAGCTGCTAAAGAAAGATGTGATGCTGGATTTGGTGTTAATAAAACTGGTGAAGCAGTTTTTCTAGACTTTAATTCCTCCATAATCAGGTATGGTAAAGAGAAAGCTTTAATTAAAGGATTAGATACAGAAGACATTAATTTAGTTAGATCTCTGGGTGAGAAAGTTATAAAGTCTAAATATGGTAATTTGTTTCAGATGTATGAGAAAATTGTTGATGAAAATCCCTATAAAACTCCAATGATGATTTATCCTGCCGTTCATTACACAATGGGTGGATTGTGGGTTGATTATAATTTAATGACAACAATTCCAGGTTGTTATGCTATCGGTGAAGCTAATTTTTCGGATCATGGTGCAAATAGACTTGGAGCGTCAGCATTAATGCAAGGATTAGCAGATGGGTATTTTGTGCTTCCAAATACAATAAATGATTTTCTAGCTGATGATATTAAAACTGGACCAATTTCATCTGATTTACCTGAATTTAAAGAGGCAAAAAGACTAGTTGAAGAAAAAATTGATAAAATTATGGTAAATAGAGGATCAAAATCCGTAGACTATTTCCATAAGAAATTAGGTAAAATAATTTGGAATAATTGTGGTATGTCAAGAAATAAAAAGGATCTAAAAAAAGCGATCAAAGACATCCAAAATCTAAGAAAAAATTTCTATAAAAATATAAAAGTCCCTGGCGAAAAATTTTCTTTCAACGAATCTTTAGCAAAAGCATTAAGAGTTGCAGATTTTATGGAATTAGGTGAATTATTTGCATTGGATGCACTAAATAGAAATGAGTCTTGTGGAGGTCATTTTAGGGAAGAGTATCAAACAAAAGAAGGGGAAGCTTTGAGAAATGATGATGAATTTAGATTTGTTTCAGCTTGGGAGCATAATCCAAATGTAGAGTTGTCAAAATTACACAAGGAACAGTTGCAATTTGAGAATGTTGAATTAAAAAGTAGGTCTTATAAATAATGAAATTGTATTTAAAAATATGGAGACAAAAAAATACCCAATCAAAAGGTAGTATGGTTGATTATGAGATTGATAATATTTCATCTGATATGTCATTTCTTGAAATGATGGATGTACTAAATGAAAAAATAATTGAGGAAGACGGTGACCCGGTTGCATTTGATCATGATTGTAGAGAAGGTATTTGTGGGTCTTGCTCCATGTTTATAAATGGTGAGCCTCACGGTCCTGATAAATTAATTACTACATGTCAGCTTCACATGAGGAGATTCAAAGATGGTGATACTATATACATAGAACCATTTAGAGCTAAAGCATTCCCAATAATTAAAGATTTAGTTGTTGATAGGTCTGCCTTTGATAGAATACAACAATCAGGTGGATTCATCTCCATAAACACATCTGGAAATACTTTAGATGCTAATACAATACCGATTGAAAAAGAAAATGCTGATAAAGCATTTGATGCTGCAACATGTATTGGTTGTGGTGCATGTGTCGCCAGTTGTAAAAACTCATCTGCCATGCTTTTTGTGTCAGCAAAAGTCTCCCAATTTTCTCTGTTACCACAAGGTAAAGTTGAAGCTACCGATAGAGTCTTAAATATGGTTAATCAAATGGATGAAGAAGGTTTTGGAAATTGTACAAATACTGGAGCATGTCATGTTGAGTGCCCAAAGGGTATTTCATTAGATTACATCGCTAAGCTTAATAGAGAATATGTTAAAGCAAATATTAAAAAATAATAGATCATATTTTTTCGCGAATTACCCAATTTGCTCTGATCTTTATTCTTTCTGAACTGTGTATTGTTTCCTCGGGTTTAATTTTATTTAAATAACTTCCAGAGTCCCATTTAAAATTTTCATTTTTATCATGAATCAATCTTAAATTATAGTCACCAGGATTAATATTTTCAAAAATGCATTCGTCAAATTGACCTTGAATATATTTCGATTGAATAATTTTTTCTTTTGTATCTAATAGTTCGATAATAATAGGATATTTTTTCAATGTTTCTATATCAACAATTAATAATCCGTAATCAGAACTCTTTTTTGTATTAAAAGAGTAGTTCAGTGTATCAATTGTATTCTCAAAAAAATCAAGGATCGCGTTAGGTAAGATTGTAATATTATATTTATCATTAGGTAAAATTTCAAAATCAAAAACGATATCAGTTCTATTTTTAATCCGTGTTGAAAAGTCAATACTTACCGAATCTTTATTATAAATATTTATATATTGATCATCAATTTTTGATAAGGGAATGTTGCTATTTAAAATAAATTTTTTTCCTAAATCGATAGAATTTTGTATTTCACTACTGATTTGTAGTGAATCTCTTTCCAATTTTTTTCTTGGATAAGCGACTTTAAATTGTTCTTTGAATTTTTTATTTTTTACATCTAAATAAATAGTATCGTAATTGAATTCTTTAAACCAGAAATTTAAGGTATCTGTTTCTTTTTCTAATGTTATATGTGATGAATTATCAATAATTTTATTTGAGATTTTTATGTCTAAACTATCAGTATTTCCTCTGAACCCAAATGACAGTCTATTATATGATGTCTGGAATGGTTTAAAAATGAAAAATTCCGAATTTTCTTTAAAGACTTTTAAATCAATTTCGTACTCACCTGGAAGATTTATTATACTGTCGTAATAAGCAATTTTATCGATGAGTGGATCGAACAAAAAATTATTGTTATTATCCTTAATTGCAAATAGATGATACTTGCCTGTTTTTATATTAGTAAAATTAAAATATGTACTATCTAGTGTACTTGCAACATAGGTTGGTTTTTCTTTGTATATAATTGAGTCATAAAATTTTTCATTATCAGGATAAAGCATTGCTGTAATTAATTCATCTGTTTTTGCTGAATAACCGTCTGTAACTATACCATCAATTTCTAAAGAATCTATGTATGAGCCGGTTGAGAATGCATATTTATAAAATGGTAATTCATTACCTTCATTATTGTCCTTTATACTTTGTCCAAAATTGAAGACATAAGTAGTACTATCAGCAAGTGATTCATTAATCTCTATGTCGATATATTTTGAGGCACCTCCTTGTGGAAAAATCGAATATTTAATTTTGTCAATTGGTGGAGATACAACAAGTTGAGAATTTAGTTTTTCTAATTTTATGTATTCATCAAAAAAAATTCTAATCTTCTTTTTATTAAAAAAAATTGAATTATTTTCAGGAACTTCCCTTACAATTTCTGGCGGATTTTCATCCATTGGCCCACCTTCAGGTATACCTCTTTTTGCACATGAGCAAAAAAAAACAATAATTGTAATTAATAGTAGAATGGACTGAACTTTCATAAATATCAAAAACTAAAAGAATTAATTTTTAATTATTAAAATCATAATAAAGATGAATATAGTATTTTTGTTAGATGTCTGAAGAAAAATTCAAAAAAATAATTTCGCATGCTAAAGAATATGGTTTTATTTTTCAATCAAGTGAAATTTATGATGGATTGAGCGCAGTGTATGATTACGGTCAAAACGGAGTTTTACTAAAAAATAATATTAAAGATTATTGGTGGAAATCAATGATAAATATGAATGATAATATTGTTGGATTAGATTCAGCAATATTTTCTCATCCAACTACATGGAAAGCGAGTGGACATTTAGACGCTTTTAATGACCCTCTTATTGACAACAAAGATTCAAAAAAGAGATACCGAGCAGATAATTTAATTGAAGATTATATAGATAAAATTGAAAGTAAATTAAATAAAGAAATTTCTAAAAATGAAAAAAGAATTGGAGAAAGATTTGATTTAAAAATATTTTTATCTAAAAATGAACGAGCTAAAAAGTATAATTCTCAAATTAATGATCTTAAAATTAGATTAAATAAAGCACTTAATGACGATAATTTAATGGACCTTAAAAAGATAATATTAGACAATAATATTACCTGTCCAATCTCAGGATCAAAAAACTGGACAGATGTGAAGCAATTTAATTTAATGTTTAAAACAAAGTTTGGGGCATCTCTTGAAAGCTCATCTGATTTATATCTAAGACCAGAAACTGCACAAGGGATATTTCTTAATTACATGAATGTTTTAAAAACAGGGCGAATGAAAATCCCATTTGGCATTGCACAAATTGGTAAAGCATTTAGAAATGAGATTATAGCAAGACAATTTATTTTCAGAATGCGTGAATTTGAACAAATGGAAATGCAGTTTTTTATTAAACCTGGTGAACAAAAAAAGTGGTATGAGTTCTGGAAACAGACTAGAATGAAATGGCATCTTTCATTAGGAATTAATCAGGAAAAATATAGGTTTCATAATCATGAAAAACTTGCTCATTATGCAGATGCAGCTTGTGATATTGAATTTGATTTTCCATTTGGCTTTAAAGAGTTAGAGGGTATTCATTCAAGAACCGATTTTGATTTGTCAAATCATGAAAAGTTTTCCTCCAAACAAATTAAATATTTCGATCCATTTGATGAAAAAAAATATACGCCATATGTTATTGAAACATCAATTGGTCTAGATAGAATGTTTCTGGCAGTTTTTTCACAATCTTTGAATATTGAAAAATTAGATGGTGGAACTGAAAGAACTGTTTTAAAAATCCCAAAAATATTAGCACCAAACAAATGTGCAATTTTACCGCTGGTTAAAAAAGATGGATTGCCTGAAATTGCAACTAATTTAAAGGAAAAGCTGAAGTTAAAATATAATGTAATATATGATGAAAAAGATGCAATTGGCAAAAGATATAGAAGGCAAGATGCAATTGGAACACCTTATTGTATTACAATTGATCATCAAACAAATCAAGATAAAACAGTTACAATAAGAGATAGAGATTCTATGAAACAAGAAAGGGTATCAGTTGAAAATATTGAAGGTTTTTTATATAAATCTTTTGATATTTCAAATTGGCTATAACAAAATAAATTGATTAAAATTCTTTCATATAATATTAACGGTATTCGTGCTGCCCTAAGAAAAAATTTATTGGATTGGATAAAGGATTATAATCCTGATATTGTCTGTTTTCAAGAAATTAAAGCTAATGATGATCAGTTTGATAAATCCATATTTGAAGACTTAGGTTATTATAATTATTGGTTTTCAGCACAAAAAAAGGGATATAGTGGAGTTGGAATAATAACTAAAATTAAACCCTTAAATGTGGAGTATGGTACTGGAATTAAGTATATGGATTTTGAAGGTAGAAATTTGAGAGTAGATTTTAAAAATTTTTCAGTTATGAGTTTATACTTGCCATCCGGCACTAACATTAATCGTTTGGCTTTTAAATTTAAATATATGGATGATTTTAAAACGTACATAAATAATTTGATTCCTAAAGTCCCAAACCTGATTATTGGAGGAGACTTTAACATATGTCACAAAGCTATAGACATACACGATCCAATTAGAAATGCAAAGGTTTCAGGATTTTTACCTGAAGAACGAGATTGGATTGATAGTTTTATACAGTATGGATTTGTTGATTCGTTTCGAATATTTAATAATTCGCCGCACAATTATTCTTGGTGGAGTTACAGAGCAAATTCAAGGAATAGTAATAAGGGATGGAGAATTGATTACTTATTGGCTGTTGAAAAACTTAAGAACAATATAATTGAATCTTATATATTGGATGATGTAGTTCATTCTGATCATTGCCCAATTGGTTTAAATTTAAAAATTTAATGGAGTACAATTTTTTACCAACAACAAATATCAAAGTAAGTAAAATATGTCTGGGCACTATGACCTGGGGTAGACAAAATACTACTCAAGAAGCTTTTGATCAAATGAATTTTAGTTTAGAGCACGGAGTTAATTTTTTTGATACGGCTGAATTATACCCTGTTCCAGCTACAGCTGATAAATATGCTGTAACTGAAGAAATAATTGGTAGGTGGTTTTATGAAAATAAAAATAGAGATAAAATAATTTTAGCAACTAAAATAGCAGGGCCAGGGGCTTACACTGCACATATAAGAAAAACTGGCTTTAAAGGAAAATCAATTGATCAAGCAGTAGATAACAGTTTAAAAAGATTAAAGACGGATTATATTGATTTATATCAATTGCATTGGCCTGAGAGAATAACAAATACATTTGGCAATAGATCATTTCAATACTCAAATGATAAATGGGAAGATAATTTTCTAGAAATTTTAGAAAAACTAAATAAAATCATAAAATCTGGTAAAATTAGACAGATTGGATTATCAAATGAAAATCCGTGGGGGATTATGAAATTTTTAGAATATTCAAAAGAGTCTTTACCCAAAATGATTACAATTCAAAACCCATATTCATTATTAAACAGATTATTTGAAATTGGTAGCTCTGAAATTTGCAAGAGAGAAAATATTGGCTTGTTGGGTTATTCACCATTAGGTTTTGGAATATTAACAGGAAAATATTTTGATAATAAAATGCCCGAGAATAGCAGACTTGATTTGTTTCCAAATCTAAAAAGATATAATGGGAAAAACTCAATGAATGCTGCACTTATGTATAATGAAATAGCAAAAAAACATAATATTTCATTGACAAACCTTGCATTATCTTTTGTAAATGATAGACCTTTTGTTACTAGTAATATTATTGGAGCAACAACAACAAAGCAATTAAAAGAAAATATTGATAGTATAAATGTCAAGCTCTCAGACGAAATTATCAAGGAAATTAATTATGTTCAGGAACTTTATCCTAATCCAGCTCCATAAATTTTAATTCTAAAAAAGTAAATTATCAATTAGTCTAATTCCCTCAACTTTAACACATATAAAACCCCGGTAATATTTTTGTGTTTTTTTATTAGTAAAAAGATTTAATTTTTCATTGTCTCTTATTTCAAAATATTCAAGTTTAAATTTATTTGAAATTTCAATTTTTTCTTTAATTTTTTTTGATAAAATTTGATAATCAATTTTATTATAATTTGCTTTTGCGAATTCCAGTGTATTAAAAATTATTTTACATTTTGGTAATAATTTTTTTGAAATCAATTGATTTCTTGAGCTTAAAGCTAAGCCATATTTATTCCTAATTGTTGGGCATATAAAAATTGTAATTTTAGGAAAAAATTGTTTTATTAATTCCTTAATAATTAAAGTCTGTTGAAAATCTTTTTCTCCAAAAAAGACCATGTTAGGGGAAAACAAATTAAATAGTTTTTTCACAATCGTTGCAACACCATTAAAATGACCAGGTCGAGATTTTCCCTCTAAAATATTATTAATCCCCACAATATTAAATTTTTCAATTGAGATATTCTCTGGATACATTTCATTTGTAGTTGGTATGAAAACATTTATTTTTTCAGAAATTGATTTTATTTTTTTTATATCATTATCAATTTCTTTTGGATAAGAATTGAAATCATTAATATCGTTAAACTGAGTAGGATTTATAAAAATAGTTACCCAAACAAAATCAGATTTTTTATTTGCAATTTCAATTAATGAAATATGACCTTTATGTAATGAACCCATAGTAGGCACCAATCCAATTTTTTTTGATAAAATTCTTTGTTTAGCTAATAATATATTTAAATCATATTTTGTCTTAACAATATTCATTTAAGAAAATTTTAACAGCATGCAAACATAAGACTTTACATTAAATCTTATATAATTTTTGTAATTTTGTGGACCTATATTACAAGATAGGATTTATGAAAGGAAAAAAAATTTTATACGTTTCCTCTGAGGTAATACCTTATATGCCTCAAACTGACATAGCTAATATGACTTACAGTTTGCCTAAAATGGTAAATGAAAATGGTGGTCAAACCAGAATTTTTATTCCTAAATATGGGATTATTAACGAAAGAAGACATCAATTACACGAAGTAATAAGATTATCAGGAATCAATCTTATAATTGATGATATGGATATGCCTTTAATATTAAAGGTTGCATCAATCCCTAAAGAAAGAATGCAGGTATACTTTATTGACAGTGAGGATTATTTTAAAAGTAAATTAGTTGAGTCAGATAAAAATGGTAAACTTTATAAGGACAATGATGAAAGATCAATTTTTTTTGCAAAAGGTATTATTGAAACAATTAAAAAGTTGAATTGGACACCTGACTTAATTCATGTTCATGGTTGGATTGCCTCATTACTTCCTCTATACCTAAAAAACTATTATAATAATGAGCCAATATTTGAAAATACCAAAGTGATTGTTTCTCTTTATGATAATCGACTTAAAGGTAAACTAGATAGACGAATTGTCAATAAGTTAAAGTTTGATGAAATTGATAATAAAAACCTGTCAATTCTTGAAAATCCAACATATGACAATTTATATAAGATTTCCCTAGCATTATCAGATGGCGTAATTTTTGCATCAGATGTTAAAAAAAATTTCAGCGATATGTTAAAGAAAAATAAAATTCCGGTATTAGAGTGTTTTTCAGATATTGATTTTGAGAAAGAATACTTAGATTTTTACAGTAAATTTTTACCTAATGAGAGTTAAACTTTCATTAATATTACTTTATTCTCTAATTTTTACCTCATGTAACAAAGAGTATAATACTATTGGTACAGATTTTTTAAGATCTGATACTATAGATACCAATGTTGAATATGTTGATGTTTCAATAAATCAAAAAAGAATTCCAGCTTTTAAGTCAATAGGACTTCCTATTTATCAACTAGGTAAAATCGAAGATGAAGTTTTTGGTAATAGGGAAGCTGCTTTTGTTTCTCAATTGAGTTTAGATGAGTTAAATCCAATTTTTGGAATTACAAGTCAGGCTAAGGAAGAGGAAGGAGATGATTCTAATATTTTGATTATTAAAGAAAATGAAATTGTAGTTGATGCATATTTAGATATTCCATTTTATAACAATACTTTTGATACAGATGGTGATGGGGTTATTGATGCTTATGACGTAGATCCACTTGATATATATAGCGATAGCGATGGCGATGGCCTCTCTGATGTTTTAGAGCGTAGCAATGGAACAGATCCATTAGACCCAGACACTGATGATGATGGTATTCTTGATAATGTAGATACTGATACTATTAATCCAAGGCAGGGTGCAACTGTCTATGATATTGATTCTTTAATTGGTAATTTAGATGCGAATTTTAAAATTAAAGTTCAAGAATTGGATTATTTTTTAAGCACTTATGATCCATCCAATA
>CACLUN010000015.1 GCA_902610105.1 uncultured Bacteroidota bacterium | reverse complement strand
TGTTCCTTTTGCTTGACCAGGTTGAATAACTACTGGCAACTTAATTTCTAAATTATCCAAAATGACTTTTGCATAATTACTATTTAATGCACCATTAGATTCATTATAATTCTTAAGCCCAAGAGATTCAGCATCTTTTTTGGAAACAGTTAAATAATTATCCCATGAGACTCTTGAAATTGGATCAGGAAACTCTTGTAGCCATGGGTTATTAGCCCGTTGACCATCTCCCATTCCAATTTTGGAATATAGTAGTAATTCAAAGTTTTCAGCTTTATCCTGTATCAATGCATCTATAGAACCATTAATATCGATCGGATTATTGCTAAAACTAATTGTGTTATTGCTAATTGAATAAACCCCATCATGAATTGCTTTATTCCATGAATAATTTGATTGTAAAATATTACTAGTCCAATTTTCTTTTAGTCTATTATAAATTGATTCTGAGCTTCCAGACCACTTCAACAGACATTCTTCAAACTGTCTTGTATCAAATAATGTTTTTATAGTAGGTTGACAAACACTAAATTCTCCATTAATAAATTCAAAGTCTGCCCAAGATTCTAGATAATGAGAACTAGCTGCAATAAACTCGCATTTTGATGTTGTCTCATCCATCTTCATGGAAACATTTACAGTAAAATCTAATTTTTGTAATGAATCAGAAAATAATTTTGAGTTCGGCAACGTATACACGGGGTTCACTCCACTCATTATAAGTCCAGAAATTTCTTGATTGTAAATTTTGTCTAATAAATCTTCAACATTTTTATTACTTCCTTGTCTTACTAACGAAACTCTAGATGAACTTTTACACTTACTATTAATTAAATCATTTATTGAGTTAGTTAGTATTTGAGCGTGAACATCGTCAATGCCACAAACAACTAATGAAGAATTTCCATTAGAAATCAAATCATTATATATCTGATTTAATTTTAAAGAAAGCTTATCATCTAAATCTGGTAATTGAATATTAGTGCTTGATATTCTTTTATATAGGTGGGCAAGGAAAAGCTTTTGAGATGATGAAGATATTGGAATTCTAATATCAGCATTAGCTCCTGTCACTGACATATTAGATTCAATCTGAACATGTTTTGACATTGACGCTTTTCCATTAATTTTAATTGGTATTCTACCTTTAGCATAGTCACCATCATAATTGGATCCTAACCAGTCGCCAAGAAAATCAGCACCAATTGAAAGGATATATTTAGCTTTATCAAACTCATAATATGGAATCGCCCTAACACCATACATCATTTCGTGAGCATCTAAAACTGAGCTTTCTGATACTGAATCATACTGAATATGAGTTACATTTGGATATTTTTCTATGAAAGATGAAATTATTTTAGATGTTGTTGGGCTTACAATGGTGTTTGTAAGTAATACAACAGATTTATTAGAGAATCTCAATGCATCTAATTTTTCAATAATCTTAATATCAAAATCATTCCAAGAAATATCTTTACTTAAATGAATTGGCCCTTGTATCCTTGAACTATCATACATAGATAAAATTGAAGCGTGAACTCGAGCGTTTGCTGATCCATGAAATTTAGCAAGTTTGTTATTCTCAATTTTTATAGGTCGTCCTTCCCTTGTTTTAACTAAAATATTAGCACAATCGTATCCATCGAACATTGAGGTAGCATAATAATTTGAAATTCCAGGTCGTATTCTCTCAGGTTGGATTACATAAGGAACTGATTTGTGGACAGGTCCTTCACAGCTTGCCAATACCGCAGCAGAGGTGCTAAAACCTAAATATTTAAGAAAATCTCTTCTATTTGTATTCGAATTTTCAAGAGACTTTTTATCAGAAAGTATATCCTCAACAGGCAGCTTTTCAACAAATTCATTATTTCTCAATGATTCTACTTTTGAGCTATTAGTTAACTCAATTTCACTTTTCCAATATTTCTTAATATTCTTATTCATATTAGTAATGACACTTACCGCATTCCAAACCTCCCATTTGAGCAACGGTTAATTTTTCAACACCATATTTTTTTGAAAGTTCTTCATGGATTTTTGTATAGTAATCATTGTCCTTCACTTTGACATCTGATTCACGGTGACAATTAATACACCATCCCATTGTTAATGGAGAATACTGATAAGCAATTTCCATTTCTTCTACTGGTCCATGACACTCTTGACACTCAATTCCTGCAACATTAACGTGTTGTGAGTGATTAAAGTAAACATGATCTGGCAAATTATGTATTCTAACCCATTTAACAGGTTCGGTATCACCCGTATAGACTCTCTTCTCCTCATCCCATCCAACTGCTTTATATAATTTTTTTATTTCGTTTGTATAAAATTCTTTGGTATAGCCCTTTTCTAAATCTTCCTCACCATTGTATTCTGCAATATTTTGGTGACAATTCATACACACATTTAGTGACGGAATCCCTGAATGTTTTGAAACTCGAGCAGATGAGTGGCAATACTGACAATCAATTTGATTTGCACCTGAATGTATTTGATGAGAATAGTGAATAGGTTGAATCGGCATATAACCTTGATCAATACCAACTTGCATTAACCATCCATACGCAAAATATGCACTAGATAATAAGAAAAATACTACCGAGCAAAACACTAAGAACTGATTTTGCATAAATAATATCCAAATTGGCTTACTTCTCTTTTTTTCAGGTTTTTGGATTACAATTCCATTATTCAATGCTATTGCTCTGAGGGTTTTATTAACTAAGTAAAGCATTGAAATTAGGACTAATAATATTACTATTAATACTGCAAGTATGATATCAGTAGAAATTGAACTTTGTGATTGTAGTTGAACAGCACTAGCATCAGCAACTGCCGTTACAACGGGCTCTGGAACGTAATCAGTGTATGCCAAAATGTTATCAATATCTTCATTTGAAAGTTGTGGGAAAGCGTTCATGGCTACTTTATTCCATTCCTCATATATTGCAACAGCACGTTCATCACCAGATTTAATCATAGCGGAACTGTTTTTAATCCAAGTGTATAGCCATTCTTTTTCGTATTTAGCAGATACTCCAGCTAGCTTTGGTCCAACAAGGTTTTTGTTTAACTTATGACATGCTGCGCAATTAGAATTGAACAAAGATTTTCCTTTGGATATATCAACATCCTGAGAATGAGAGTAAAACGAAACAAACAGAAGCGAAAAAAAGAGCGCGAAAAAGCTCCTAACATTTTTCAAAAAAAGAAAGTTTTTTTTAGTTTTTAAAAGGTTGTTTTTTCTAGTTTCCAACAATCAAAAATTGCTCGTTCTTTTAAAGAGAGTAAATATAGCAAAGAATTATTATATTAGGAAAAAAAATTAATTGATTTTTATCTATTTTTAGTCAAACTTTGCTTAACTCGTAATGCACGTCGTAATGTATAATTGTTTTTTTAAAAAAAAATTTTTATTTAATATTTTTTTTACATTGTTTTTGGTCAATGTTTACAGTCAGGATTTAAATAAAAAAATTAATGAAAATCCTAAGTTTTTAAAGCTAATTGAGCTGTCCAAAAAGGCTAATAATGAGTACTTTAAGTTTAACTATTTTTCAATCCAAGTTTACAGTGGCACATTCAAAGAGGCTGATTCAATAATGAATTTTGTTCAAGAAAAATATACTGGCGACAGTATCTATTTTTTCTTTGAAACACCAAATTACAAGGTTCATCTAGGAAAGTATAAATCTAAAATTGAGGCTCAAAAAAGTTTAAGGGAGGTATCTAAAGTTTTTAAATCAGCATTCATTCTAAAGCCAAACACTAAGACTTGATCTTCTTCTTAACTTTTAGTTCAGTATAAAATTCAAGGGAATCTCCAACCTTAATATCGTTATAATTTTTCAATTGAATACCACAGTCATATCCTTTGGAAACTTCCTTAACATCATCTTGAAATCTTTTCAATGATGATAAAGTTGTTGTAGTTGTAACAATCCCATCTCTAATTAATCTAACATTTGATTTTCTGAAGACTTTTCCATCTAAAATCATACAACCCGCAATTGTCCCAATCTTTGATATTTTAAAAATCTCTCTGATCTCAGCGTTTCCAGAAATCTCCTCTTTTAGATCAGGCGATAACATTCCCTCCATCGCATCTTTCAAATCATTAATAGCATCATAAATAATCGAATAATTTCTTATATCAACATCTTCTTTATCAGCAATGCTTCTTGCATTTCCAGATGGCCTTACATTAAATCCAATAATTATTGCATCAGAAGCAGAAGCTAGTAAAACATCAGACTCTGTAATTGCCCCCACAGCTTTGTGAACTATATTGACATGAATCTCATCAGTTGATAATTTCTCAAAAGAATCAGATAACGCCTCAACAGATCCGTCGACGTCACCTTTAAGAATAATATTGAGCTCTTTGAATTCTCCAAGGGCAATTCTTCTTCCAATTTCATCAAGTGTAAGATGTTTTTGTGTCCTAACACTTTGCTCTCTAACTAATTGAGTCCTCTTGGAAGCTATCTGCTTGGCTTCTTTTTCATCAATAAAAACATTAAATTTATCTCCTGCCTGAGGAGCACCATCTAGACCTAAGACAGAAACTGGCATTGAAGGTCCAGCAGAATTAATTTGATTTCCCCTTTCATCATACAAGGCTCTTACCTTTCCACTATACTGGCCTGCAAGAAAGTAATCGCCAACCAATAAATTTCCATTTTGAACTAACAAAGTAGTAATATAGCCCTTTCCCTTATCAAGTCTAGCCTCAATAACAGATCCGCTTGCTGATTTTTCAGGGTTTGCTTTTAAATCGAGTAGCTCAGCCTCTAACATAATTTTTTCTAATAAATCCTCGATACCTGTGCCTTTCAAAGCGGAAATATCTTGTGACTGAATCTTTCCTCCCCAATCCTCAACTAGGATATTCATACCTGAAAGCTTTTCTTTTATTTTATCAGGATTGGCAACATCTCTGTCAATCTTATTTATTGCAATAATCATAGGGACACCAGCTGCTTGTGCATGGCTAATAGCTTCTTTAGTTTGTGGCATAATATCATCATCAGCAGCTATTACAATTACTGCAATATCAGTCAATTGTGTTCCTCTAGCCCTCATTGCAGTGAATGCCTCATGACCAGGTGTGTCTAAAAATGTAATTCTATTTCCGTTTTTTAATTTTACACTATAAGCGCCTATGTGCTGAGTAATACCACCGGATTCACCAGCAATTACATTTTCATTTCTAACATAATCTAGTAGTGAAGTTTTTCCATGATCAACATGACCCATTACTGTAACAATTGGTGGTCTTGGTTTTAAATTTTCAGGTGAATCATTTTCTTCCTGAATTGACTCTTCAATTTCAGCAGTAACAAACTCAACCTCATATCCAAACTCATCAGCAACCAATGTTAATATTTCAGCGTCTAATCTTTGATTCATTGTAACCATAATACCAAGTGACATACACGCAGAAATAATGTCATTACCAGAAACATCCATCATTGTTGCAATTTCACCAACAGTAATAAATTCTGTTACCTTAATGACTTTTTTATCAGCCTCATTTTTTTCAATATCTTCCTCGGATCTTTTTTTGTGAGTGTCTCTTTTTTCCTTTCTATACTTAGAAGCTCTTGATTTAGATGATGTTTGTAATTTTTCTAAAGTCTCCTTGATTTGCTTTTGTACCTCATCATCATTTGGAGCTACCAATGATGGTTTGCTTTTAGATAATTTAGGATTCTTAGGTTTTTCAATTACTGGATCTCTTGATATTATATCCTTGGCAATTCTTCTTCTTTTTCTTTTTATTTTTTGATCATCATCTATCTTTGAATCCTGCTTTTTAAAATTATCTAGGTTTATAGTTTGACCTGTTTCTTTTAAGCCAGAAAGCTTTTCATATTTCGTGTCAATTTTAGACTTTGTTAAATTTTTATTTTTAGATTTTTGTATTTCATTTTTTTTATCAGTCTTTTTTTCAATTTTTGATTTATTCAAATCAATTTCTCCAACTTTTTTAAATTGTTGAATTGATGACTTTGATGTAATGACTTGTCTTTGAATTTTTAGTTCTTTTTCTTGTTCAGCTTTTGCTTTAATAACTTCTTTTTCCTTTTTTTTCTCTTCGCTTAAGTCCCCAGACTCAACCTTACTAGTTCTATCAGAACTAAACTCATTTAATAATAAATCATATTGAATTTGAGAGATTTTTGTGGTAGGTCTAGCTTCAATATCATGACCATTAGTTGACAAAAATTCCACAACACGTTCAAGAGATATATTAAATTCTCTTAAAACTTTATTCAATCTAATTTTATTTAACTCAGACATTAATTAACTATTATCATCAAACTCTTCACTTAAAATCTTTCTTACATCAACGATTGTTTCTTCTTCAAGGTCAGTTCTTTTAACAAGATCCTCTAAATCTTGCTCTAATATACTTTTTGCAGTATCTAGTCCTACTTTTTTAAATTCATCAATTATCCAACTTTCAATTTCATCTGAAAACTCTGTTAACTCAACATCTTCCTCAGAGCCTTCCCGAAAAACATCTATCTCATAACCAGTCAGTTGACCTGCAAGTTTAATATTATATCCACCTCTTCCAATTGCTTTGGAGACTTGATCTGCATCTAAATAAACTTGAACAGTCTTATTGTCTTCATCAATTTTTAATGAAGTTACTTTTGCTGGACTTAGAGCTCTATTTATAAATAATTGAATGTTATTTGTATAATTAACAACATCAATATTTTCGTTACCTAACTCTCTTACTATTCCATGAATTCTGGAACCCTTCATGCCAACACAAGCACCAACAGGATCAATTCTATCGTCATATGAATCTACCGCAACTTTGGCTTTCTCTCCAGGTATTCTTACAACTTTTTTAATTGAAATTAACCCATCGAAAACCTCAGGAATATCTTGCTCAAATAATTTTTCCAAAAATTTTGGAGAAGTTCGAGACATTATTATTGCAGGCTTAGTTCCTTTAAGCTCAACAGACTCTATAATTCCTCTGACCGAATCCCCTTTCCTATAAAAATCAGATGGAATTTGTCTATCTTTAGGCATAATAATTTCATTTCCATCATCATCCAAAAGTATTACTACATTGTGACGAACGTGATGAACCTCTGCTGTATATATTTCCCCAACTAGATCAATAAATTGTTTATAAATAATACTGTTGTCATGTTCATGTATTCTAGAAACTAAATTTTGTCTTAATGATAATACTACCCTGCGCCCTAAGTCTGCCAGTTTTACTTCTTCAGATACATCTTCTCCTACCTCAAAATCTGGTTCAATTTTTTGAGCATCTGTCAAAGAAATTTGGCCATTGTCGTCCTCAACCTCACCGTCATTAACTACGATTCTATTTCTCCATATTTCTAAGTCTCCCTTATCAGGATTTATAATGACATCAAAATTGTCATCATCTCCAAACTTTCTCTTCAATGTATTTCTAAAAACATCTTCAAGAATTGACATTAAAGTTACTCTGTCAATATATTTTTCATCTTTAAATTCAGAAAAAGATTCAATCAATGATAAATTATCCATATTAAATATTTTAAGTATATATAATAAATAAGGGGACAAAGTCCCCTCATTTTTCAACCAGTTGCAAATATAATAAAATAAATTACACTTAAAAGTTGGCCTACTAGGGATCGAACCTAGACTCTTCTGGACCAAAACCAGACGTGTTGCCAGTTACACCATAGGCCAATTGGATTTCAAATTTAAAATAAAGTTATAGGCTGGACAAATTAAATTAAGTAATTCATTATTTAGATACTATTGTTTATTTTCGCTTGATATCTATGAAGGGATTATACTTTTATAAATACAATAAAATTTTTGGATTATTTGCGGGGCTTATATCATTTGTTGTTTACTCATTAACAGTTGAACCAACTGCTAGTTATTGGGATTGTGCTGAGTATATTTCAACATCAGCTAAGCTTCAAATTGGTCATCCACCTGGAGCTCCTTTATTTCAAATGCTAGGAGCTATTTTTTCAATATTTGCATTAGAATCAACTCAAATAGCCTATGCTGTAAACATGATGTCTGTTTTTTCAAGCTCACTTACTGTAATGTTTCTTTTCTGGTCAATTAGTTTAATTGGTAAAGAAATATTGCATGCAAACAAAATACTTAACACAAATGATTGCATCAAAATTTTTGGAGCATCTTTTCTGGGTTCACTAACGTTTACCTTTACAGATAGTTTTTGGTACAATGCTGTTGAAGCAGAGGTGTACGCAATGGCAACTTTGATTTTATCAGTTCTTTTTTGGTTAGGCCTTAAATGGGCTGATGATTTTGAAAATGAGAGATCCAATAAATGGTTAATATTAATATCATTTGTTGTAGGACTATCATTTGGAGTTCATTTTATGGGGCTACTTGCCATACCATCAATTGGATTAGTTTATTATTTCAAAAAATACAAGAAATTTAAATTAAAAAGTTTTTTGATTGCTAATATTTTATCCGTTGGTATTTTACTTTTTATTTTCAAGCTTTTATTGCCCTCAACTCTTTCATTATTTGGCAATCTTGAAGTTTTCTTTGTAAATGACTTAGGTCTTCCTTTTAATTCTGGAACCATCTTTTGTGCAGTTTTTATTGTGTGTTCAATTTACTACGGATTATCTTACACGGCAAAAAAAAGATACTACCTAGCCAATACCACTATACTCTCATTAACATTTATTTTTATAGGATTTTCATCTTGGCTTATGATCCCAATAAGATCTAATGCTGACACTGTAATTAATGAAAATTCACCAAAAGATGCAAGATCGTTATTGGCATATTATAATCTGGAACAATACCCTGATACATATTTATTTTATGGACCCATGTTTTCAGATATTTATGCTGGTCAAGATCCTGATGATCCATATAAAAACGATAAACCTAAATATGAAAGGGATTATGAAATAAATAAGTATGTAATTGTGAATGATTGGGAAAAGGGGAAAATCAATTCAAATAAAAGCCATGAGGGTTTATTTCCAAGAATGTGGAGCTCGGACAATGCTGTAAATTATTTGAATTATTATGGCTTTCTTGATTTTGAAATTAAATCAGAGTATAAAAATGAAAGTCAAATTATTGAATTAGTAGATAGTTTTAAAAGTAGAATTGCAGACGATGATATTGATGCAGATGATTATCATGAGTTTCTGTCAAATTTCGGTTCATATCTTGATATTGAGAAACCATCACTTTTCTCTAACATAAGTTACTTTATCAATTTCCAACTGGGCAAAATGTACTTTAGGTATTTTATGTGGAATTTCAGTGGAAGACAAAACGATAAACAATGGAAATATGATTTAGAAAACGGAAATTGGATTAGCGGAATTAATATAATTGATACATACAGGCTCGGTCCTCAAAAAAATCTTCCTCCAGATGTAATAAATAATAAAGGAAGAAATCAGTATTACTTAATACCATTTATATTAGGAATAATTGGATTGATTTTTATTTTCAAGAAAAATTTACGCTTATTCTGGCCCATATTTTTGTTATTTATTTTCACAGGGGTAGCACTAAAATTTTATTTAAATGAAAGAGTATTTGAACCCAGAGAAAGAGATTACGCTCTGGTGGGTTCCTTTTACACTTATTGTATTTTTATAGGATTCAGTTTTATTGCAATAAGTGAATATTTGTTAAAATATATAAAAAATAATTTTTCATTTTTGCTTGCAACAGCAATCACAATAACATCTCCAATACTATTATCATTTAATAATTGGGATGATCACGATCGATCGAACAGATATACTGCGCAAACATTAGCTAAAGCATATCTCGACTCAGTTGACGAAGATAAACAAGCTATGATTTTTACAATAGGTGATAATGACACCTTTGCTCTTTGGTATGCACAAGAAATTGAAAATCACAGGACAGACGTAAGAACAATTAATACTAGCTTATTAGCCACTGACTGGTATATGGATCAAATGAAAAGGAAAGCTTACAAAAGTGATCCAATTCTTTCCAATTTGAACCATAAACAATATGCATATGGCAATAGAGACTACATTAAATATGAAGAATTGATTGACTCTGTTAGGTGGGATCTTAAAGATTTTATGAATTGGGTATCAAGTGATAATAAAAGGACAAAATATAAATTTTTACTTGAACAATACGGTTATGAAAAAGATGATTTAGAGGAGATACCAATGTTTACCCAAAACATGATTTACTATCCAACCAACAAAGTTAGATTTTATGTTAATAAAGAAAATGTTATAAACAGTGGAATAATTAATAGTTCTGAAATTGATAAAATAGTTGATTACATAGATATAGATTTGCCAAGGAGTGGTCTTTACAAAAATCAAATTCTAATGTTAGACATTCTTTCTAAAAATGACTGGAAAAGACCAATTTATTTTACTGGTGGAAGTTATAAAGACTCCGAATATATATGGATGAAAAATTTCCTTCAGCTAGATGGATTAGTCTATAAGCTTGTCCCAATTAAAACACCTATAAATCAAGAAAATCCTTACCAAATGGGAAGAATTGAGCCTAACAGAATGTATAACATAATTAAAAAATGGGAGTGGGGAAATTCTGAAAGTTCTAATATTTACCACGATCCTGAAACGAGGAAAAATAGTATTTCTTTCAGAGGAAATTTACATAGACTTGCAAACGAATTTATCGAAAATGGAGAATTCGAAAAAGCTAATGAAATTATGGATCTATCATTTGAAAAGATGCCAATTGAGTTTTTTGAATATTACAGCTTGAGTGAACCATATATTTTAAGTTACCATAAAACTGGTGAAAACATAAAGGCTCGAAATTTATATAAAAAGATAGAAGAAAAATATCTAGATCAAATAAAATATTATTCAATATCCATGAAAGAATCTGAAGATACTTTTTACGTCAGTGAATTTGCAGAAAATATTTTTACATATACTGAACGGTACAGGGGTTTAATTGAAAATCAAATAAGCTTAGGTAATTATGATTTTATTAGGCCATCTATAAAATCTTTTATCAACTATACTGAAGTATTTAAAAGCATATATGGTGAATACGATTATTACATGTTTCTAGTTAGTTTTATTGAACCATTATACCTCTCAAGTGAAAATAATTTAGCTAGAAAATTATATGAAAATATTTCTGATCAAATTGTTTCCAGACTTGAAACTATTATATCAGCAAAAGATGAATCTAATTTTACTTACTTAAGTGATTTGTTTAATAAAGAATTGGAATCTGCTGAAAGTTTAGTCGATATAATTAGTTTGTATGAGAAGGAAGATTATTTTGCAAAAGAATCGAATAAATTTGAAGATTTTTTAAGTGAATTTACAATTAAATAAACTCATTTATTAAGTTAATTAATGTATTTGCATCTTGTTCTCCACTTTGACGCCAAACCATTTCACCAGATTTATAGATCATCAATGTCGGTAATCCTTTAATCCTCAGTGCTTGTGCTAATTCATTATTTTTATCTACATTAATTTTAATAACCTTTGCTTTGTCTCCAATAGCTGCTGCAACATCCTTCAGTACTGGATGCATTGAAGTTGATGATTCATTCCACTCAGTGTAAAAATCCAACAGTATTGGCAATTCAGAATCTATTAGTTCACCAAATTTTGACATATTATTAAATCTTAATAGGGCAAAAATAACATTTTTTATAAACTACTGATTTAAATAAAGTTAACTGGGTTTTTATTTCATATTAAATATCAGAAAAATAGATGATAAGTTTGTATTTTAGTTACTGTATTAATGTCGAAAAAAAAGTTATTTTTAATTGATGCTTATGCGCTAATATACAGAGCATATTACGCCTTTATTAAAAATCCTAGAATAAATTCAAAAGGATTTGATACTAGTGCAATAATGGGTTTTTTAAACTCAATTTTTGATATTTTAAAAAGAGAAAATCCAGACTATTTCTCTGTTGTTTTTGATAAAGGTGGATCAAGTGATAGAATTGAGATATTTGAAGACTACAAGGCAAACAGAGACTCAACACCTGAACCTATTTTAGATTCAGTACCAATTATTCAAGAAATTTTAACACAGTTAGGAATTACAATACTTGAACTCAGTGGTTATGAAGCTGATGATATTATTGGAACTGTAGCTAAAAAAGCTGAGAAAGAAGGGTTAATAACATATATGGTCACTCCTGACAAAGATTTTGCTCAATTGGTTACAGATTCTACCTTGCTCTATAAACCTGCAAGATTCGGAAATGGAATTGAAATATGGGGAATCGATGAAGTAAAAAATAAATTTGAAGTAAACAACCCTCTTCAGGTGATTGATTTCTTAGGGATGATGGGAGATTCAGTTGATAATATTCCTGGCTTACCTGGTGTTGGTGAAAAGACAGCAAAAAAATTTATTAAAGAATATGGTTCTATTGAAAATTTATATGAAAATTTAGAGGATATCAAGGGTAAATTAAAAGAAAAAATCTCAAGTAATAAGGAATTAGGTCTATTATCCAAGAAACTTGCAACAATTATTACAGATGTTCCAATTAAATATTCAATAGAAGAATTAAAAATTAGTAATTCTAATTCTGAAAAAATATTGTCAATTTTTAATGAATTAGAGTTTAAGAGATTAAAAGAAAACTATTTAAAACTATTTGTTAAATCTGTCGATGAAGAAGAAGACAAACAAAACCTTGAATTTGATTTTAAACAAGAAAATAATATTAAAACTTTTAGTCAAAAAATTGAATCAAAGCTAGGTACAGAACTGTTAATTGAAAAAATATTATCTGAAAAATCAGTTGCAATTGACTATTGTTTTGAAAAAGATAATTCATTTATCTCATTTTGTTTAAATACCGAAGTTTCATATTACATTAAATTTGAGTATTCAGAATTATCCAAAGTAATTAATAGTATCAAACCTTTATTTCAAAGCAAATCACTGAAAATAATCTACGATCACAAAGTATTTTTAAAAGAACTTCTTAAAAATAATATAGATTTTAATAGCAATTTCTTTGATATTAAGATTGCAAATTACCTTATTGACAGTTCAAGAAGAGATGATATAGAATCTATAATTAAAACAAATTTAAACAATGAATTAACTGAACTTGAATCTACTTCACAGGTTGTTCTAATAAATAAACTATACAATCTTCTTGATAAAGGTTTAATCAAGAATAATCTGATTAATTTATTTTATGATTTAGAAATGCCTTTGTCTAGTGTCCTAACACAAATGGAATACAGTGGGGTAAAATTAGATGAGAAATTAATTCATGAAATTAAAGTTCAGTTTCAAGTAAATCTAGATGATTTGGAAAATTACATTTTTAATTTTTGTAAAAAACCATTCAATCTAGCCTCACCAAAACAACTTGGAGAAATATTATTTGATGATCTTAAAATAGAGTCAAATCCAAAAAAAACAAAAACAGGTCAATACTCAACCTCAGAGGAAACTCTTTCAAAACTTTCTAAAAAACATGAAATTGTAACTAAAATATTGGATTGGAGATCGTTACAAAAGTTAATGTCAACATATGTAAATGCTCTTCCAAATCAAGTTGATATTAAGACAAAAAAAATTCATTCAATATTTAATCAAACTAATACATCAACAGGAAGGTTAAGTAGTAATAATCCCAATCTTCAAAATATACCAATAAGGACTTCCAATGGAAGATTAATAAGAAAAGCATTTACATCAAGTGATAATAATAGTGTATTAATTTCTGCAGATTATTCGCAGATTGAGCTCAGAGTTATTGCCTCGATGAGTGGCGATGAAAACATGATTAATGCTTTCAACAATAATCAAGATATTCATGCTTCAACAGCTGCTAAAGTATTTAATGTTGATTTAAGAAAAGTCACAAGAGAACAAAGGAGTCATGCAAAAATTGTGAATTTTGGAATTATTTATGGAGTTTCTGCATTTGGGCTAAGTAACCAAACAAATCTTAGTCGATCAGAATCAAAGATAATAATTGATAACTATTACAATTCATACCCAGCATTAAAGGAATTTATTAGCAATCAAATCAGTTTTGCTAGAGAAAATGGGTTTGTACAAACAATTCTAGGGAGAAAAAGATTCTTAAATGACATAAATTCAAGAAATGGAATGATTAGATCATCAGCTGAAAGGAATGCTGTCAATACACCTGTACAGGGAAGTGCAGCTGATATTATAAAGTTATCTATGATTAAAATCAATGATGAAATAAAAAATAATTCACTTAAATCAAAACTTATTTTACAAGTTCACGATGAACTTGTTTTCGATGTCCCAATTGTGGAAGTTGATGTGATAAAAAAAATAATAATTGATAAGATGGAAAATGCATATAAACTCAAAGTTCCATTAACAGTTGATTTAGGTATAGGAAATAACTGGCTTGAAGCTCATTAAAAAATCTTCTTTTATAGATGAAAGATTTGCATTTTTGATTATTTATTGTAGTTTTGCTGGCCAACAAATTAATTGATTTGAATTCAAATAGTTTTAAAACATTATCTCTAAGAAAAGAAGATGTAAAGAAAAAATGGTTTCTAGTAGATGCTACTGACCAAAATCTTGGAAGAATGTGTTCTAATATTGCAAAAATTTTGAGAGGGAAACACAAAGCATCCTTTACCCCTCACGTAGATTGTGGAGACAATGTTGTAGTGATCAATGCCAAAAAAGTAAATCTTTCAGGAAATAAATGGGATAACAAAACATATGTAAGTCATTCTGGTTATCCTGGAGGTCAAAAAATTAAAACTGCAAAGGAAGTTTTTGCTAAAAGCCCTTCAATTTTAATTGAAAAAGCTGTGAAAGGAATGTTGCCTAAAAATAAGCTAGGCGCAGCAATCTTCAAGAACTTGAGAGTTTATAATGACGAAAATCATAATCAAAATTCTCAAAATCCAGAGTCAATTAATATAAATGAATTTTAGTTGTGGAAGTAATTCATAAAATAGGTAGAAGAAAAACATCAGTTGCTAGAATATACCTTTCAAAGGGTAAAGACAAGTACACTGTTAACGGAAAAGATTTTAAAGATTATTTTCCAACGACTTCTCTCCAGTATAAAATTTTACAACCTTTTAAAATAACTGATAACCTAGGTAAATTCGATTTATCTGTTAATGTTTATGGTGGTGGAATAACTGGTCAAGTAGAAGCAATAAGATTAGCGATTTCTAGAGCTCTTTCAGAAATGTCTGATGAGAATAAGTCTGCATTAAAAAAACTAGGCTTATTAACAAGAGATCCAAGAATGGTTGAGAGAAAAAAGTTTGGTCAAAAGAAAGCGAGAAAGAAATTTCAGTTTTCAAAGAGATAATTTTTTATCAACTTTTTTTCTTATTGAAATTTAGTTTAGCATCTAAACAAGCTTAATAGTTTGTTGCTAAATATCAAGAACGTAAACTAAATAATATGAGTAAAATTGAAATAAAAGAGTTAGTAAAAGCAGGAGTTCACTTTGGTCACTTAACCAGAAAATGGAATCCTAGTATGTCACCATTTATATACTCAGAAAAAAATGGCATTCACATAATTAATCTATATAAGACTATCAATAAGCTTGAGGAAGCTTGTGGAGCACTAGAAAAAATTTCCTCATCTGGAAGAAAAATTTTGTTTGTTGCAACAAAAAAACAAGCGAAGGATATTGTAGCAAAAAGTGCAGCAGAGGTTAATATGCCCTACATTACGGAAAGATGGCCTGGTGGAATGTTAACAAATTTTGTTACAATTAGAAAGGCTGTAAAAAAGATGTCAGCAATTGATAGAACTAAAGAAGATGGTACTTTTGAAACTCTCTCTAAAAAAGAAAAATTAAGAGTTGACCGAACTAGGGCTAAGCTTGAAAAAAATTTAGGATCTATAACTTCAATGACTAGGCTTCCAGGGGCATTATTTGTCGTAGATATTAGAAGAGAACATATTGCTGTTAGAGAAGCAAATAAATTAAATATTCCAATTTTTGCTCTGGTTGATACTAATACAGATCCCAATCAAGTTAATTTTGGAATACCGGCAAATGATGATGCAACAAAGTCAATTGAGATTATATTAAAGTACATCACTGAATCAATTAAAAAAGGTCTTTCAATAAGGGAAAATGAAAAAATTGAAAGTGAGGCCAAAAAAGAAAAAGGAGATGATCAAACTGAAAACAAGGATAAAAAATAAAATTATGAGTAATATCACTGCTGCTGAAGTTAATAAATTAAGAAAAGCAACCGGAGCTGGGATGATGGATTGCAAAAAGGCTCTTGTTGAGGCTGGTGGAGATTTTGAGGTTGCTATCGAAAACTTAAGAAAAAAAGGCCAAAAAGTTGCTGCCAAAAGAGCGGATCGTGAATCAAGTGAAGGAGCTGTCATGGCTATGGTTAATGATAGTATGAACAAAGGTGTTGTTATATCATTAAATTGTGAAACAGATTTTGTAGCAAAAAATGAGTCTTTTATTGAATTTGCAAAATCATTGTGCAGAATCGCAATCAATTGTTCATCAATTGAAGAGCTTTTGTCATCAGAATACGAATCAATGAATGTAAGTGAAAAACTTATTGAACAGACTGGTGTTATTGGAGAAAAATTGGAGATTGGATCTTTCGAATTAATTAATTCAGAGTATGTAGGATTTTATATTCATTCGGGAAACAAGATTGGTACATTGGTTGGTCTCTCAAATAAATTTGAAGGTTCGGAAGAATTATCAAAAAATATTGCTATGCAAGTTGCAGCTATGAACCCTATTGCATTAAATGAAGATGGTGTCAGTAAGGATATTATTGAAAAGGAAATTGAAATTGCAAAAGAACAATTAAGAACAGAAGGGAAGCCTGAAGCCATGTTAGATAATATAGCTAAAGGCAAATTAAAAAAGTTTTTCAAAGAAAATACTTTAATTAACCAGGCCTATATAAAAGACAATAAATCAAGTATTAATGACTACGTCAAGTCTGTTAACCAAGACTGTAAAATAACAGATTTCAAACGCGTTGCCCTGGTTTAATTTTTAAAATAAATCAAAACACCTTATTGAAATAGTATGATTATATTTACATAATCATATAAAGTGTCTTATAAAAGAGTTTTATTAAAGTTGAGCGGTGAAGCATTATTGGGTGAAAAATCTCATGGTGTTGATCCAAAAAGAATCCTTGCGTACAGTGAAGAGATTAAAGAGGTTGTTGATACTGGCGTTGAGATTGCAATTGTAATTGGTGGAGGTAATATTTTTAGAGGTGTTTCTGGTGCAAGTAATGGAATTGATAGGGTACAGGCAGATTATATGGGAATGCTTGCAACTGTAATCAATGGATTAGCACTTCAAAGCAGTCTTGAAGATCTTAAAGTGCAGACTAGATTACAAACTGCTTTTAAAATTGAGGCCGTTGCTGAACCTTACATTAAAAGAAAAGCTGTTAGGCATTTGGAAAAGAAAAGAGTTGTAATATTTAGTGCAGGCACGGGGAATCCTTTTTTTACAACAGACTCAGCCGCAGTATTAAGGGCTATTGAAATAAATGCGGATGTTATATTAAAAGGGACAAGAGTAGATGGTATATACAATAATGATCCTGAAAAAAATAAAGATGCCGTTAAATTTAAGCAGATTAGTTATGATGAAGCAATAGATAAAAAGCTTAAAGTTATGGATTCAACGGCATTCACTTTAAGTAAAGAAAATGAATTACCAATTATTGTTTTTAATATGAATAAACCAGGTAATCTTAAAAAAATTATTAATGGAAATGAGGTTGGTACAATAGTAAATTAATATGGAAGAATTAGATTTTATCATTGAAAGCTCAAAAGAATTAATGGATAATTCAATTATATATTTAGAAAAAGAACTTGTAAATATTAGAGCTGGTAAAGCAAATCCTAATATGTTATCATCTGTTAATGTTGAATATTACGGAGTTATGACACCCCTCAGCCAGATTTCTAACATAAATACCCCAGACTCTCAAACTATCTCAATCCAACCTTGGGAGAAAGATAAATTACAAGATATCGAAAAAGCTATTCTTAGCAGTAATTTGGGATTTAATCCAATGAA
>CACLUN010000014.1 GCA_902610105.1 uncultured Bacteroidota bacterium | reverse complement strand
TAGAATAGCATCCTTCATGTTAGTTGTTTTTATAAATTTAAAATAAAATAATCAATATGAGAGTCCTTATTTCAATAGTATTACCGATAATTTTTTGGTCATGTGAAAATGATAATTCAAAACCAAATATTTTATGGATTGTAACTGAGGACAATTCAATTCATTATATGAATCTTTACAAAGATGGTGGAGCTGAAATGTCTCAAATTAATGCGTTAGCTGATCAAGGTGTTGTCTTTGACAATGCATTTTCAAATTCACCAGTCTGTTCAGTTGCAAGAAGTACTCTTATCACAGGTGTTTACGCGCCTAGAGTTGGAACACAATACCACCGAAGAATGAACAGGGTTAAACTACCTGATGATGTAAAACCTCTTCCAGTATATTTAAAAGAGGCAGGTTATTACACTACAAATAATGCAAAAGAGGATTATAATTTTATAAAGGATGGTGAAATTTGGAATGAATCCTCAGGAAAAGCTACATATAAAAATCGAAAAGAAAATCAACCATTCTTCCATGTTCAGAATTTTCACAACACACATGAGGGTCAATTACATTTTAACAAACAACATCTTGAAGAAGCTCTAAAAAATAATAATTTAGATAGTATAACTCCTTTTCCATATCATCCTGATACACCAACTTTCAGATATACTCAATCATTACTTCACAATCACCATAAGGACGTTGATAAAGAAATAGAAAAATTTATAAATGATCTTGAAAATGAAGGATTGTTGGATGATACTATTATTTTTTACTACGGAGACCACGGAGGTGTATTACCAAGAAGTAAAGGCTACATATATGAAAGTGGATTAAATGTTCCTTTGGTTGTTAGAATTCCCGAAAAATTTAAAAAACTATCCCCATTTAAAGCAGGTTCAAGAACGTCTACATTTGTCGAATTCGTTGACTTAGTTCCAACAGTTCTTTCATTGGCTGGAATTGATATTCCAAAATCAATAGATGGAAAACCATTTTTAGGTAAAAAACTAAATAAATCTGAACTTGAAAAACGTAACTCAGCATTTGGATATGCAGATAGATTTGATGAAAAATATGATCTAGTAAGATCACTAAGAAAGGGGAAATATAAATACATGAGAAACTACCAGCCCTTCAATGTAGATGGTTTATATAACTTTTATAGGTACACAATGTTGGCTTATAAAGAATGGTACACACTTTTTCAAGATGGAAAATTAAATGATATCCAAAGTCAATTTTTTAAACCTAAAACACCTGAGTCTTTGTATAATATTGAAGAGGATCCACATGAAACAAAAAATTTGGCCAATGATGATGCTTACAATGATATTCTCATAACCATGAGAGAAGAGTTAAATAATCATCTAATGTCAATCAATGATTTAAGTTTTCTACCGGAACCATATTTTTTAAAAAAAGGAATTGATGATGTTGTGGAATATTCAGCTCAAAATAAAGCATTAATAAAACAACTTATTGAAACATCAAATCTTCAGCTTGAAGATTATGATGCAGTTTCATCTCAAATTAAAAAAGCATTAGATCATGATAATCCATGGGTCAGATATTGGGGATTAATTGTTTGTTCAAGCTTTGGAAGTAAGGCGATGGAAAACAAGGAAAAAATAAACGTTATTTTTGAAAATGACTCTGAAAATTTAGTTAGAATGAGGGCAGCAGAATTTATGCTCTTAAATGATATTAAGTTGAGTGATTCAAAAATAAATTCACTTTTAAAAAGTTCAAATTTTGAAGCTGAAGCTAACCTTATGTTAAACACACTTGCTAATATCAAAACTATTAATCCAAAATATAAGCTGAATCTTAATAAGAATATTTTTCCAGAAAATTGGTTCCCACCGCTAAGAGATGAAAAGGGCTTAGTTAATAGAAGAATGAATTATCTTACTGAGAATGAATAAAACACTATTAATAAAATTTAGTTTTTTTTTGATAGTTACTTTGTCTTGTGACAAAGAAACGCTCAAAAAACCGAATATTGTTATTATTGTTGCAGATGACTTAGGTTGGTCCGATCTTTCTTACATGGGCTCAATCTATTATGAAACTCCCAATATTGATAAACTTTCTAAATCTGGTATGACATTTTACAATGGCTACGCTTCTGCTGCAAATTGTGCAGCCAGCCGAGCGACATTACTTTCTGGGAAATACAATACTGATCACGGAATATATACAGTCAAAAATTCAGACAGAGGAAGTAAAAAAACCAGAAAATTAATTCCAATTGAAACAAAAACTACCCTTGATTTGGATTTTTTTGTTATTCCAGAGATGCTTAAAGATTTGGGATATGTTAATGGCCACTTTGGCAAATGGCATTTGGGGGATATCGGTTTTCATCCGGAAAATAGCGGCTTCGATGTTAATATTGGTGGCAACAAGTATGGTGGACCTGGAAGTTATTTTGCACCATATCCTTATGTAGAATTAGAAAATGAAACTAAAGGGGAATATTTAACTGATAGAATTGGTGATGAAGTTGTTAAATTTATTTATAAAAATAAAGAAAATAATTTTTTTGCTTATGTTCCTTTTTTTTCTGTTCATACACCAATACAATCCAAGACAGATTACCAAAAAAAATACAGAAATAAAGACTCTAATGAATATCACAATCGTGCAGACTATGCTGGAATGATTCAATCCTTAGATGAAAATGTTGGAAAAATAATAGATAAAATTGATGAATTAAACTTGTCTGAGAATACACTAATTATTTTCACCTCTGATAATGGTGGAATTAGAGCAATTTCTGACCAATATCCACTTAGAGCAGGTAAAGGATCATATTATGAAGGAGGCATTAGGGTTCCATTGATTTTTAGATGGAAAGGAAAAATTGATGCGGAATCTGAATCTTATGAAAGAGTTTCAAACGTAGACTTCTACCCTACTATAAAAAAATTGATAGGTTATTCAAAGCCTGTTGATTTCGATGGAGAAGATTTAAACCCAATCTTTAATAATAAAAAACTCAGAGAAAGAGAGCTGTACTTTCACTTTCCTGTTTACTTAGAACCATATAGTGTTAAACGTGACGGGGGTACAGATCCATTATTTCGAACAAGACCCGGTACGGTTATAATTAAAGATAACTGGAAATTACATCATTACTATGAGGATAATCAATTTGAATTGTACAATCTTGAAAAAGATATCTCAGAATCTAACAATCTTATTGATATTAATATTGAAAAAAAGGATGAGCTTTTATCTAAATTAAATCATTGGAGAAAAACTAGAAATGCTCCAATTCCTAACAAATTAAATCCTTACTATGATCAAAAATATGTTGATAGTTTAATGTTTTTAATTGAAAAAAATCTCATTTCTGGAAAAGTAAATAAGAACGAATAATTTAGTGAAATGAATACTTTTTAATATTTAAATCGATTTGGATTTAGCTTATTGTAAAGATCATTATTCATAAGTCCAAGAAACCTTGGTTCCATAGTTTTACTATCCCAAGAAATAATTTTTTGTCTTAATTCTTTTACAATAGCAATTTCTGATTCAGCAAGATTATAAGTCTCTGAAACATCATTATCTAAATTATACAAAAATGTTTCATCCTCCTCTATTATCATTTTATATTTTCCAGATCTAATTGCATATCTTGGGGGTACTTTGATAGTATCATTATTTATGATATTAAACATTCCGTTATATTTCCAAAATAAATCCTCGTGCGGATAACCTTCTTTTTCACCAATAATATATGGTAAAATATTTTTTCCATGAATCTCGTTTGGAAGCTCTAATTCAGGATTAATTATTGACTTCATAGTTGCAAAAATATCAAGTGATATTATTGGTTTTGAATATTTTGTTTTAGGTTTTATTTTATTAGGCCATTGCATTAAAAATGGGGTTCTAATTCCTCCTTCATAAAGATCACTTCCTTTAAATCCGCTAAATGGAAAATTATCAACCCTTCCATTTTTGTTCGGACCACCATTATCAGATAAAAATATAATGATTGTATTCTCGTATATTTTTTCTTCTTTTAATTTTGAAATTATTTTACCAACACCATCATCCATTGAACTAATCATACCTGCATAAATTCTTCTCTGCATATTTTTTATTTGAGGGAACCTGTCAACATATTTTTCTGGTGCTTGAATTGGACCGTGAGGTGCATTGTAGGGTAGATATAGAAAAAATGGTTTATTTGAGTTATCATCGATAAATTTGATAGCCTCATCACTAAATTCATCAGTCAAATAATCATCTATCTCAACTCTGGTGCTGTTCCTTAAAATTTTTGTTCGATATGCTTGGTTATGAGCTTTCACCTCAGTTTCATCCTGTAATGTCAACTCCTCAGGAAAAAATCTATGTCCACCTGTAAGGTGACCAAAAAATTCATCAAATCCCCTATTATTAGGTCTTAAAGATTCATGTGCTCCTAAATGCCATTTTCCAATTATTCCTGTTACATAGTTTTTAGTCTTAAATAAATCTGCTATTGTAAATTCACTGAGGGGTAAACCCATATTTGGATCTTTTGGGGCAAACAAAACATTCTTTCCATATCCAAAAAAATCTTGATAGCGACCTGTTAACAACCCAGCTCTACTAGGTGAGCAAATAGATGCAGATAAGTAAGCATCTGAAAAGGAAATACCATTTTCTCCAATCTGATCAATATTTGGTGTTCTAATTTGTGTTTCTCTTTCAAAACTAATATCATTATAGCCAAGGTCATCAGCAAAAATGATAATTACGTTGGGTAAAGTATTTTCTTTAGAATCACAAGAAAAAATAAATAAGCATATAAGAAAAATTATATTTTTCATAAGTTAGTATTACTAAACTTCAACTAATTTAAAAATTATTATGAAAGCAAAATTTATTCTTCTACTTTTTACATTTTTAATCTCGTGTAATTCAGAAAAAAACATTCAACCGAACGTAGTTCTAATTTATTTAGATGATTTAGGATATGGTGATGTAAGTTCTTATGAACTAGGAACTTTAGAGACCCCAAACATGGACAAAATTGCTAATGGGGGTATCAGGTTTACAAATGGATATGCAAGCTCGGCTACATGTAGTCCAAGCAGATACGCCTTGATGACAGGAACATATCCTTGGAGGAATAAGAAAGCTAAGATCATTACTGGTGGAAATTTGATTATTGCTGAAAATGAGATGACATTACCAAAGATGTTTAAATCAATAGGTTATGAGACTGGAGTTGTTGGAAAATGGCATTTAGGTCTAGGTAAAGATGGTCCAGTTGATTATAACAGCTTAATTAGTCCAGGACCAAATGAAGTAGGGTTTGATCACTCATATATTATGGCCGATACACAAGATAGAGTTCCTACTGTTTACATTGAAAATGGTAATGTTGTAAATCTTGATCCAAATGATCCCATTGAGATTAATTTTGGCAATGATGATTATGGATTACCAAGTGGTACAAAAAATCCAGAGTTACTAAGGATGAAATGGCATCATGGTCACAACAAAGCTATTATAAATGGTGTACCACGAATTGGATATATGAAAGGTGGTGAAAAAGCAAAATGGAGCGATATTGATATGGCAGATGAGTTTATAAATAAAGCAAAAGAATATTTAGATACTGTCAAGGATAAACCATTTTTTCTATTTTACTCACTTCAGCAACCACATGTTCCAAGAACACCACACCCGAGATTTGTTGGAACTTCAGGAATGGGACCTAGAGGTGATGTTATTAAAGAGGCTGATTGGTGTATTGGAGAAATGTATAATTACCTTGAAGAAAATGGTATGTTAGAAAATACCATAATTATTATCTCAAGTGATAATGGACCTGTTTTAAATGATGGCTACTATGATGATGCTGTTGAAAAATTAGGAGACCACACCCCAGCAGGAAATTTAAGAGGGGGAAAATACAGTTTGTATGAAGCAGGAACAAGAGTCCCTTTTATTACATACTGGAAAGGTAAAATTAAACCTCAAGTATCTGATGAAGTTGTAACTCAAATTGATTTCTTAAATTCATTTTCATCACTATTGGGATCTAATATCAAATCTAATGATGGTGTCGATTTATCAAGTGTATTTTTTGAAAATACAGGTAAAGGAAGAGATGAGCTAGTAATCGAAGCAACTTCAAGGACAGCTTTTAGACAAAATAATTGGGTGATGATTCCACCATATAACCTCCCAGCTTTAAATCCACGTGTTAATATTGAATTAGGCAACTCTAAAGATTATTTATTATACAATTTGGATAATGATATTTCTCAACAGAATGATTTGTCAAAAACTAATCCTGATAAACTAAATGATATGATTACTAGATATGAGGAAATCCTGGGTAAAGATAAAAAAGAAGCTGAAAAACTTGAACTTGAATAAATTTTAATGCAAGTACTAGTAACAGGGGGTCTAGGTTACATAGGTTCTCATACAAGCGTTTTATTGCTAGAAAAAGGGTATGATTTGGTAATCGTTGACGATTTATCAAATTCTAATGAAAAAGTAATTGAAAATATATCTCAGATTACAAGTAAAGTTCCAGTTTTTGAAAAAATTGACCTAAAAGATAAAGAGTCTGTATCTAAACTTTTTAATAATTATGATTTTGATGGGATTATTCACTTTGCTGCTCATAAATCAGTGAATGAAAGTGTTAATTATCCAGATAAATATTTTAAAAATAATGTGGGTTCGCTTGAAAATATCATTTATGAAATTCAAAAATTAAAAAAGCCTATGAATTTTATTTTTAGTTCCAGCTGTACTGTTTATGGTCAAGCTGATTCAATGCCTATAAATGAAGGTTTTGAGCTTAAAAAAGCAGAGTCACCTTATGGTCAATCTAAAAGAAAGTGCGAAGAAATTCTTGAAAATTTTCACAAAACTGGACATAACTTTAAAAATATCACTTTAAGATACTTTAATCCTATTGGGGCACATCCTACATCTCTAATTGGAGAGCTTCCAATTGGTATCCCTGAGAATCTTGTTCCATACATTACTCAAACTGCTGTAGGTAAAAGAGATCAACTAACTGTATTTGGAAATGATTATGATACAAATGATGGAACATGTGTTAGAGATTATATTCACATTATGGACTTAGCAGAAGTACATATAACTTGTCTGGAAAAACTCATGAATATAAAAGATGATAGTTTCTTTAAAGTATATAATGTAGGGACTGGAAAAGGGACTTCAGTTTTGGAATTAATTAATCTTTTTGAAAATGTAAATCAACTAAAATTAAATTATAAAATTGGAAAAAGAAGAGATGGTGATGTAGTTATAGCATATGCAGATACCTCAAAAATCAAAAATGAGTTGAATTGGTCAACAAAATATAGCTTAAAAAATGCCTTAAAAACAGCATGGAATTGGGAATTGAATATTAATAAAAATGAATAGAAAAATTAAAGTTGAATCTCCCGGCAGAATTAATTTAATAGGAGAACATGTTGATTATAACGGAGGCTCAGTTCTTCCTGGTGCAATTGATAAAAAAGTTGAGTTTTTAATTGAAAATATTGAGGGAAATAAATGTATAATTGAATCAAAAACAATCAATAAAAAATTTGAGTTTGAATTTTCAAATCTCAAAAAATCAAGTGAGCATTGGCAAAATTATATTATTGGTACAGTAAACAATTTAATTAATAAAAAAAAACAAACAATCTCACCTTTTAGATGTGAAATTAAAAGCACTTTACCTATTGGTGCTGGAATTAGTTCATCATCAGCATTAATTTCAGGTTTAGCCTCAGGACTGATCGAAATTAACAACCTTCAAATTGATAAAAATGAAATTGTTGATATTGTTAGTGATGTCGAACACAATTATATTGGTCTTAAGGGGGGAATAATGGATCAGTTCACCATCCTAAATGGTAAAAAAAATAAATTAATACACTTGGAATGTTATTCAAAAAATTTTAAGTACGTAAATGCAGATTTTAATGATTTTCAAATAATTCTTTTAAATACTAATGTGGAACATAATCTTGCTAGTACTGCTTACAATGACAGAGTTGAAGAGTGTAACGATGCTCTGAAAATAATAAATAATAAATTAGATAATAATTACTCTACATTATGTGATGTAAATCCGCATATAGTTTACAACCTAAAAAATATTTTAAACACTAAAATATATAATAGAGCATCATTTGTAATCAATGAAAATCAAAGGACATATGATGCTACAAAAAAACTGAATGAATCTAAGTTTGATGATCTAGGTTACTTGATGTATAAATCACATTCAGGTCTAAAAAATCTTTATGAAGTTAGTTGCGATGAATTGGATTTTTTGGTGGATCTAACAAAGCCATATGAAAAAATTTTAGGTGCTAGAATGATGGGGGGAGGATTTGGTGGTTGCACAATAAATCTTGTTGAAAAATCTTTTAAAGATGAGTTTGTAGAGAAAGCATACAAAAGCTATAAAGACAAATTTACAATTGACTTGACTCCAATCGAAATAACTATTTGTGATGGTGTGAAAATAAAAAACCTACAAACAGATTGATTGTATAAACTCCTGTTATACAAGTTTAAGGCTAACCATATATTCGAAAATCCCGTTAGGGCGCGCTCTAGCATATAGACTCACCTTTTTTAAAAAAAATAGTGTTGAGTTTACCAATTTAAATCTGCTGTAGGTAAAAATTATATTTTAATGAACGTTGAACTAAAGTCTTGAATCTATCAATTCTTTAATTTTATTTAGCTTCTCTCCTATTTCAAGCGCCTCTTTGTCATCATCATTGGAAAATGTCTTGCTTTGACTCAATATCTGAAGAGCACACATTGCTAGACTGTCTTGCTTATCTCTTACTGCATATTTACTCTCATAATCATTTATCATTTGATTAATTTGCTTAGCAGCTTTCCTTAATATTTCCTCTTGATTTGTATCTACACTCAAGGGGTACACTCTATTACCGATATTTAATTTAATTTTTTGCATTAACCCATCAAATTTAAAATACAATCATCAATTTCATCTATCATTTTTCTAATTTTTTTCTTAGCCAATTTTTTATCTGATTGATCGTATACAATATTAGAAAACCTTAAAGAGTCATATTTTTCTTTTAGTATTTTGATATCATCTTCTCTGTCAACCAAGCTTTTCTTTAAAGAATTTAAATCTCCAACAATCTTAGCATTATTTTTTTTTAACAAATCATAATTTTTTAATAGCTGATCAATTTTTTCATATAATTCCTCAACATTTTTTAATGTTTCTTTCATAATAAGCTACTATTATATAAATTTAAGTTTATATATAATTATAACCAATACTTTAATTAAAATCTATTTGAAAAATTTAATTCTAGTCTCTATAACTTTATTTTACAATATAATTTTCTCTCAAGAAAAAAGTTTAATCAAACTCGAATCACCAATAGATTTTCCTGTTCTACTGAGTGGAAATTTTGGAGAGCTAAGATCAAGTGGTTTTCATTCTGGGATTGATATAAAAACAAAAGGAAAGGAAGGAATTCAAATAAGATCTATTGACTCAGGTTATGTTTCAAGAGTTCAAGTTTCTACAAGCGGCTTTGGTAAAGTTGTTTACATAGATCATGGAAATAATCTAACAACAGTGTATGCACACCTAAGTAAGTTTAGTGAAAAGATTAAGAAAATCATAAATGAACTTCAGTATAAAAAGAAAAACTATGAAGTCAGAAAGTTTTTTAAATCTAAAGAATTGAAAATAGGGAAAAAGGAAATTATTGGGTTATCCGGAAATACAGGAAGTTCTTTTGGACCTCATCTTCATTTTGAGATAAGGAAAACTAATGAGGAATTACCAATCAATCCATTATTCTACAACTTTGATGTTGTTGATACTATTAGGCCTTACATAAAAAAAATTTTTTTGTATGGCATTAAAGATGGTTTGCTAAGAAAAAAACAACTAAAACTTTCTAAAATTAATGACAGTGTATTTACAGCAAAAACAATCAAAACCAACGATACAATTGGTTTTGGAGTTGTCTCATATGATAGACAAAATAAAACCAATAATATTTTTGGTAATTACAAATACTCTCTCTTTAAAAATGACACATTAAACTTCCAGTTAATTTTTGATTCATTTACTTTTTCCGAAAAACCATATCAAAAAAAATATATAGATAACGAGTATTACGTTATTAATAAATCCAGAATTGTAAAGTTGTTTGGAGATAACAATAAGAGTTTAAGTTTTGTTAAAGGAAAAAATGAAGGATTAATAATTAAAAGAGGCGATAAGCATGATATAACAGTTAAACTTAGTGATTACGATAATAATAATACATATATTAATCTAAAAATAGTTGGAGATAGCACTAACTTTAAATATGACAAACAAGTTGAAATTCCCTTCAATAAATTAATTGATCATAATAAAAAATACAATTTTTCATATAATGGTCATGAATTAATTATTGAAAAAAATACTTTTGATAGAAAGTCAAAAATTTTACATAAATATGAGAATGATACCCTATTTGCGTCTAATCCTTTTTTAATTGCTTGGAAAAATTTTGAGATAAAATATCCAACTACAAATTTAAATGATAGACAATATTTAGCTAGAATAAATTACGATGGTTCAAAAAACTTTGTGACCAATTCTATCAGAGATGGATATTACCAATTTAAAACCAAGACGTTAGGAAATTTTTTTGTTGATATTGATTCTTTGCCCCCTACTATAATTAGAAATAAAAGAGTTAATTACAAAAATCAAATACAATACTACATAAATGATAAAGAAACGGGTATTAAAAATTATTCAGTTAAAATCAATGACCAGTGGGCATTATTTGAGTATGAGCCAAAGTTGAAAAAAATATTTTTCAGAAATGACACTCTAATAAAACCAAATAAAATCAATAAAGTAGAAATATATGTTGAAGATTTAGTTGGAAATTCAAGAAGTGTAATTGATTCTTTATTATTTTAATTTTCTTCAATAAAACCTCTTAAGAAATCAACTACATAATCAACTTGTTTAATTGAATTAAACTTTGAAAAAGAAAACCTCAATGAGATTTTTTTCATATCACTTTCTGAAAGCATTTCTGATAAAACATGGGATGGCTGTGAGCTACCGGATTGACAAGCACTACCAGACGAACATGAGATTCCTGCCATATCTAATTTGAAGTCTAAAATTGTTTTTTTATCGATATTAATAGGTAAACATAAATTTAAAATAGCATATGAGGATTCATTGTTATTATATTTTCCATTTATCTTGGTTTTTGGTATTTTCTCCATCACTGTTTTGATGAAATGATAGGTTTCGCCATCTTTGTAAAGGAATTGGTATTTTCTATTTTCCACTCTAACATCATCAATCTTATGTCCCGCTGTAAAGGTGTTGTCAACGACTTTTCCAGATGAAACACTTTTTAATTTAGTTCTCACGAACGCAGGTCCTTTTCCTGGTTTAACATGCAAAAACTCAATAATTTTATATATATCATTTGAGTACCTGATACATAAACCTTTTCTGATATCCGAGGTAGTAATCATAATTTAATTTTGAATGTATCCTTTCATAATACCTCTTTGAGAATCTTTAATAAATACTAATATTTCGTCTCTGTCAGATGTTGCTTCAACCTCTGCTTCAATTATATCAATTGCTTGTGTATTATTAAATTTCTTTTGGTAAAGAATTCTATATATATTTTGAATTTCTCTAATTTTTTCTGAACTAAAACCTCTCCTTCTTAATCCAACAGAATTAATCCCAACATATGAAAGAGGTTCTCTTGCAGCTTTTACAAATGGAGGTATATCCTTCCTAACAAGGGATCCACCAGCAATAAAGGCATGTCTCCCAATATTACAAAACTGATGAACTGCGACCATACCAGCTAATGTAACATAATCACCTACAGTAACATGACCTGCAAGAGTAGAATTGTTTGAAAAAATACAGTTATCACCCACTTTACAGTCATGAGCAATATGTGAATAAGCCATAATCAAACAATTTTTTCCAATTTTAGTCTTTTTTCTCCAATTGGTTCCTCTATTGATAGTAACACATTCTCTAATTACACTATTATCTCCAATTTCTGCAGTTGTTTCTTCTCCCTTAAATTTCAAATCCTGAGGAACTCCTGAAACAACAGCTCCAGGGTATATTGAGCAATTTTTTCCAATTCTAGCACCTTCCATAATAGTAACATTCGATCCAATCCATGTGCCCTCTCCTATTATTACATCTTTACCAATAGTTGTAAATGGTTCAATTACGACTGTTTTGGCAATTTTAGCGGCAGGATGAACGTATGATAGTGGTTGATTCATTTATCTATTTTTTTACAATTTTTGCTTTCATTTCAGCTTCTGTTGTTAATTCCCCATCGACGTAAGCTCTAGCTATCATGTGACTTAAACCTCTTCTAATTGGTGACAATAACTCAAGTTCAAATATAAGGGTATCTCCTGGTTCTACAGGTCTTTTAAATTTAGCATTTTCAATTCTTCCAAAAAAAGTTAAATAATTTTCTGGATCTGGGAATGTGCTAAGAACCAAAACACCACCAACCTGTGCCATAGCCTCAATCTGTAAAACTCCTGGCATAACAGGTCTGCCCGGGAAGTGTCCTTTAAAATAAGGCTCGTCAGGGGAAACATATTTTAAACCCGTTATAGTATTATCACTAATTTTTAAAATCTTATCTATAAAAAGAAAGGGAGGACGATGTGGCAGTATATTCATAATTTGTTCCGCATCCATTAGGGCCTTTTCATTATATTCTTGTTTTTTCATGTTTAATCTTTCCTCTTTTTCAATGATTTCACTTACTTTTTTAGCAAATTGAGTGTTGATGAAATGACCAGGTTTTTTTGCAATAATCTTTCCTTTTATTCTTCTACCAATTAATGCTAAATCACCTAGAACATCTAATAACTTGTGTCTAGCAGCTTCATTTTGATAATGTAAATTCAAGTTGTCTAAAATTCCATTTGATTTAACTGATACTTTATCTTTGTTAAAAGCTTTTTTTAACTTTTCCATTGTGTTATTAGAAATCTTCTTGTCAACATAAACAATAGCATTATTGAGATCTCCACCTTTTATCAAATCATTTTCTAAAAGCATTTCAATTTCATGAAGAAAACTAAATGTTCTTGCATTTGAGAACTCATCCTTAAACTCAGATAGCTTCGTAAGGCTTGCATTTTGAGTACCTAAAACTTTAGTCTCATAATCAACCATCGTTGTTATCTGGTAGCTATCTGATGGAATAAGAGTAATTTCACTGCCTGACTCATTATCATTGAACGAAATAACATCTTTAACTATATACTCATTTCGTAAGCCAATTAGTTCTTGTACTCCAGCTTTCTCAAGTGCGTCAACAAAGAATTTTGAAGATCCATCCATAATAGGAGGTTCTTCAGCATTAATTTCAATAACAATATTATCAATCTCCAAGCCTACCAATGCTGCTAAGACATGCTCAGTGGTTTTTAATTTAACACCATCTTTTTCTAATGTTGTGCCTCTTTGTGTATTAATAACATATTTTGCAAGAGCCTCAATTTCAGGTTTATCATCCAAATCAACTCTTCTAAAAACGTATCCTGAATTTTCTTTCGCAGGATGAAAAGTGAGTTTAACATCTTTTCCAGTGTGAATTCCAACACCTTCTAATGAAACGGAATTTTTAATGGTTGTTTGTTTATTGTTCATTACTTTTTTTCATCAACTTGTTTATGAAATTCATGATTTTAGGTAAATTTTTAAAATGAATATAGGACTTATTATAGTCCCTATAATTAATAGCAGGATACCCCATTATTACAGAATCATCTTCAATATTTTTTAACACACCAGATTTTGCCTGCATTTGAACTCTATCACCAATTTTTAGGTGGCCTGCAATACCTGCTTGTCCTCCTATCAAACAATCTTTTCCTATAGTAGTTGATCCAGCAATACCTACCTGGGCAGCTATACAAGTATTATTTCCAACAATCACATTATGTGCTATCTGCACAAGATTATCAATTTTAACTCCAGATCTTAAAATAGTTGATCCTAAGGTAGCTCTATCAATTGTGCAATTAGAACCAATTTCAACATCATCTTCAATAATTACATTTCCATTGTGTATCACTTTTAAATTATTACCATTTGAATCTTTGTTAAAACCAAATCCATCCGAACCAATGACAGTTCCTGAATGAATAATACAATTTTTACCAACCAATGTATTTCTGTATATTTTTACACCTGGATAAATTATACAATTATCTCCAACAGTTACATTATCAGCAATATGTACGTGGGGGTGAATTTTAACATTATTACCAAGATTCACATTATTTTCAATTATTGAATATTTACCTATATAAATATCATTTCCATATTTAATATTTTCACCTAAGCTTGAATCCTTTTCTATCCCAATCTTAGAAATTTGTTGATTAAAATATTCAAGAAGGACTGAAAAAGCAAGGTTCGGATCTTCAACCCTGATCAAAGTTGGTTTTACAGGTTGTTTTAATTCAAATGATTTTCTAACAATCACAATCGATGCTGATGATTTATATAAAAAATCGTTGTATTTGGAATTCCCTAAAAATGATAATGAATTTTTAACCCCACTCTCAATTTTAGAAAGCTTATTTATTGATGAATTATCATCTCCATCCACAACCCCATCAATTAATTTAGCAACTTCAAATGCCTTTAATTCCATACGCGCAAAAATATGAAAATTAATTTATTATTTTCTGAGGAAAGTCTTTCCTTTGTATTTGAATAAATATTAATGATATTTTCATACCACTTAGACGAAATACATGATGCATCAGATTTTATAATTAAGAATCTAGTTTCCAAGACTATACTATTTGAAGGCGATTTGGGTTCAGGAAAAACAACTTTGATAAAAAGTATTAGTACAAAAATTGGATCAAAAGATAATATCACAAGTCCTACATTTCCAATTGTAAATATATATCAATCTACCAACGAAAAAATCTATCACGCAGACCTATATCGAATTGAAAACATTAAAGATTTAAACGAAATCGGATTTTTTGATATTATAAATGAAAATACATGGGTTTTTGTCGAGTGGCCAAAAAAAATAATTGAATATTTAGAATACCCATATTGTTACATCAAAATCAAAGTTGATCATAGCAAAAAAAGAACAATAGAAATTAAAAATTGTGAAATTTAGAAAAAGATTGATTTACTATTTCTTTGGCTTTTTACTAGGTCTGTTGATAACAATATTCATTACACGTCAGAAGAATACTAAATTTAATTATTTTCCGAGTGATAGAGTTTTTGGTGATTTTAAAAAAAAGGAATGGTATTTTGATTATTCTTTTTCATCATATGATACAATAAATATTTTAAAAAATTCAAAAATTGAATTTTCAAAAAGTATTATAGGGGAAGATTCTTGTAACATATATTTATTAAATCAAAATAAAGGATCTAATAAATTTTATTTTAATGCTACAAACTGTGAAATTAAAGTCTATTATACTGATTTAAGACTTTCTCCTGAGTAATTCTTTTTTTAGCAGAGACAGCTCCCTATTTGATTGACCTTCAAATGAGGAATTTTCTTGTGCCCTTCTTATCAAATAAGGTACTAAATTTTCGACTGGTCCAAAAGGAAGTATTTTTGCAACATTATATCCTTTCTTAGCTAAGTTAAACGTAATGTTGTCACTCATTCCATAGAGCTGACCAAACCAAATCTTATTACTATTGTTTCTAATTTTATTATTCTTCATTAAATCAATAACCTTATAATTTGAAATCTCATTGTGAGTTGCTATAAAAAAATTAACTTTTTTTATATGTCTAAACATTAGATCAATTGTTTTATTAAAATTTAAATCTGTTTCATTTTTTGATGAACATATAGGAGATTTGTAATTTCCTTTTTTAGCTAAAAGCCTTTCCTTTTCCATGTATGCTCCTCTAACTAATTTAAACCCAAAACTAAATTTAGATTTTGTATAATCTTTAAATAATTTTTTTAAAAAATCTACTCTATCCCAACGATATAGTTGTATTGTATTATAAACTGTAACATATTCTTTATTATACGACTTCATCATTTCAAGCGCGAGATCATCGATAGCCTTTTGAACCTCATACTCCTCTGCATCAATTAAAATTTTTGTTTTGTTAGACAGTGCATGATTACAAATTTTATGAAATCTTTTAATAACATTTGACCACTCAATTTTTTCATCGTTCAGCAATTCTTTTTTATCGCTGACTGCTTTAAATAATCCATATCGACCTATACTTGTTGGCTTAAAAACAGCAAAAGGAACAGCATTATTTTCTGCAACTTTATCAATAATTTTAATTTTTTTTTCACAAGATTTATTAAATGAAGTTTCATTACTTAAACCTTCAACTGAATAATCAAGTATAGAATACACGTTCATTTTGTGCATATCAGAAATTATTTTTTTACATTCTGAAATATCAATTCCGCCACAAAAATGTTTATAAATAGTTACTTTCAAAATCCACTTTATTGGCAACTTAAATTTTAACATTATTAGCGTCATATTAGTTAAAATCTTGACTAAAATTTTCTTAGTAATTATATTGAAAAGAAAAATTGCATTATATAAATGAAAATTTTTTTTTATTTTGAATGCAACCTCAGTGTTGTCAAAAAGAGTTTTATTCATTTGTCAAATAATTATTCTAATATATGTTGTTTTTTTAAAATGTTGTTAATTTGTATAGTCAATTTTAAAGGTGAAAGAAATCAATACAAACACATACCAAATAGCTTTTGGAAAGTCAGGTTATTTACTATTAAAATCACTTATTACAAATAATGAATACTCAAAAGTATCGGTTCTGGTTGATGATAATACTGAAAAATATTGTTTGGATATATTCAAACAAATAATTAATCAAGAAATATCCATTATAAAAATCAGTTCTGGTGAAGAATTTAAAAATCTAGAAACTAGTATTGCTATTTGGAACGAAATGACATCTCAGAGTTTAGACAGAAATAGCCTTTTAATTAATCTTGGAGGAGGGGTTATTACAGATATGGGTGGTTTTGTAGCCAACACATTTAAAAGAGGTATTGATTTTGTAAACATACCAACAACTCTCTTATCAATGGTTGATGCATCAGTTGGAAGCAAAACTGGGATTAATTTTAATAATTTAAAAAATCAAATTGGAACATTTGCAGATCCTAAACTTGTAATAATTGATGAAAAATATCTTGAAACATTAAGTAAAAGAGAAATTAAGAGTGGGTATGCCGAAATATTTAAGCACAGTCTGATCTCTGGTTCAATTTTTAATTTACTTCTAGAAAAGCATCAAATTTATTATGATGAAAAAATTATAAATAATTCTATTCTGATTAAAAATAAAATTGTTTCAGATGATAAATTTGAAAAAAACATTAGAAAAAATTTGAATTTTGGACACACAATTGGTCACGCAATTGAAACCTACTTTTTAAATAAAGAAAATAAACTACTGCATGGTGAAGCAATTGTTATTGGAATGATTTGTGAGTCCTACATTTCAAATAAAATATTAAACCTTGATGTAGATTTAATAAAAAAAATTAAAAATCATTTATTAAAAATCTATCCAAAAGTAAATCTGCAACAAGATAAATATGAAGAAATTATTAAGCTAATGAGTTTTGATAAAAAAAATCATTCTGGTATATTAAAGTTTGTATTGTTAAAAGAATTAGGAATTGTTAAAAATGATATAGAGGTTTCTGAAAATTTAATTAAGGAGTCTTTTAATTTCTATTTAAGCTAGGCAGAATTTCTACTAGCATTAATATTTCCAAATAAAGTTCTGGTTATAATTTTTTCAAACACTTTCTTATCATTAAACTCTTCTTCATTTGATCTTTGCAGATTGATTTTTTGAATGGCATATTGCTGTAATGTAAATAACGGTAAAATAATCTCTTCTCTTTTTTCTATTGATGCTTTATTGGCAGGCTCATTTTCCATTAATTCTTTGTATTTAGTAACTTTCAAAACCATTTCCTTCGAAAGTTTAAACTCATGTAAAATTAATTTCCAAAATTTTGAAAAATCTTTATCATCTTTCAGGTATCTGGTCAAATCAAAAAATGATTTTTTTAAGCTCATCATTGAATTTGAAATTAAGGTCCTAAAAAATGGAACTTCATCATAAAGCTTCTCAATTTTATCAAACTCATTATTTACATTAAAATAATTCAAGGCCGTACCCAAGCCAAAAAATCCAGGTACATTCTGTTTTAGTTGGCTCCAGCCTCCCACAAATGGAATTGCCCTTAAATTATCAATATTAAAACTGTCAGATTCAGTTTGTCTTTTAGATGGACGACTTCCTATATTAGTTTTAGAATAATATTTGATAGTACTCATTTTTTCTAAATATCCTAAAAACTTTGGATGATTTTTAAAATCTACATAAGCCTTAAAACTCAGCTCTGATAGCATATCCATAGTTTTTCTGTTTTCATCACTTAAATTTGCTTCCAAGTGCTTTAAATCTAATTTTTTAGCAGCAGAACTTATCAATTGCTCTAGATTATATTGACAAGAATCAACAGTACCAAAATTTGAACTTATTGTTTGACCTTGAATTGTTAACTGAATAACCTTGGTATCAATAATTCCAGCCATTGAGCTGTAAAATTGATGAGTATTCCCTCCTCCTCTTGCTGGTGGACCTCCCCTACCATCAAAAAACTTAACTTCAATACCATGTTTTTTTGATACACGAATAAGCCCTTCTTTTGCCTTTAAAATGCTCCAATTTGCTGTGAAATAGCCCCCATCTTTTGTGCCATCAGAGAAACCAAGCATAATAATTTGTTTATTATTTCTTCTTTTTAAATGATTTTGATATAATTTATTTTTGTAGACCTTGTCCATGACAGATTCAGAAATTTTCAAATCATCAATAGTCTCAAACAAAGGTACAATATCTACTGTGGGTTTTGTCCATCCTGTGAATAAGAACATATTAAACACTTCTAGGATATTTAATGGTGACTGATTATGACTAATTATATATCTGTGGGATCCGGCTTGTCCGTTAGATTTTTGTATTAATTTCATTGCTTCAATCGAACCTAAAGTATTGGTCAGATCTTTGTCGGAGTATAAAGTTTTTTTATTTGCAAAATTTACTTTTGATATGAAACTAATTTTTTCATCATCATTCATTAATTTGTATTTATTAGCAATATTCCTATCAAAAATCAAAGTTAGAACCTTATAGAATACTTTATCATGAATACTCGAGTCCTGTCTTATATCAAGAGAGGCAAAGTGGTAGCCAAAAATATCTATTTTATCAATCAGATCTTGTACTTCATCAACGTATAAAGATTCGTGTTTTTTTACAATCTGATTTTTAACATATCTTAATTTTTCTTTTAATTCATCTAATGAAATACTAGGTTTTACTCTATCCCTAGTCATGCTTTTGTATAATCTATTTTCAATGTCAATAATAATTTCTTCAATCTTCTTAAAAGTCAATCTCCTACGTAATTTTCTTACATCTCTGTAATAATTTTTAAGAATATCACTACGTAACTTATATGCTGATTTAATTGTTATTGCATTAGTTACAAAAGGGTTACCGTCTCTATCTCCACCAGGCCAAAAGCCAAGGGAAATTAAGTCATGGTTAACAAAATTTTTATCAGTAATGTTAGATTTAATATACTTCTGAATATTAGAAATAGAATTATAAAATATATTTTCTAAATACCAAGTTAAACTAACTGCCTCGTCATATGGAGTGGGTTTAATTTTCTTAAAAAAAGGTGTTTTTCCAAGTTGCGCCAATAAAGCTTTTATCTCAATTAAATTATTGTTGTTAATAGCCTTTGATAAATCAGTTATAATTCCTAGTACTGAGCCGGGATAAAATTGAGTTGGGTGGGCTGTTAATACTGGTTTAATCTTAATTTTTGTTAATAGTCTTGATAAGACTTGTTTTGAATTAGATTTTTCACTGATCTC
>CACLUN010000013.1 GCA_902610105.1 uncultured Bacteroidota bacterium | reverse complement strand
CAAAATAATTGATATAGAATCTAGATTAGAAATAGGCTTAGTTACAGAAAAATCTAAAATTAAATATAAACTTAAAGGAACCGTCGATAGAGTACAAAGTGAAAACGGTAGCATAAAGATTATTGATTATAAGACAGGTGCATTCGAACCATACAAGTTGTCGTTTAGTAGTTACCAAGATTTAGTAGATAAGAAAAAGAAAGAGGCCTTTCAGTTATTATGTTATTGTTTGATGTATTATAAAACTGTAAAAAAAGTGAAAGATTTAAATGCTGGAATAATTTCTTTTAAAAATCTAAGTTTGGGCTTAATAACTTTAAAAAAGTCAAAAATGGAATCTTATAATGAGGAAGAACTAAATGATTTTAAAAAAGTGTTAGATAATATAATTGAAGAAATTTTTGACACTGATATTAGTTTTTCTGAAAATAAACCTTAAGCACTAAATTTCTTTTTAATTTCTTTAATAATGTTAAATTTGCGATGATTTCTTTTTGAAAATCACGGTCCTATAGCTCAGTTGGTTAGAGTAGATGACTCATAATCATTTGGTCCCTGGTTCGAGCCCAGGTGGGACCACCCTTAAAACCCCTCTTCATGAGGGGTTTTTTGTTTAATAAGAGCTTTCTAATCCTTATATTAGTTTAAAATAATTTAAAAAAATGAAGAATATATACATACTACTACTCTTATTAGGCACATTATCATGTACAATCAATCAAACTAACTCAGAATCTGTAATTATAAGTGATGCTGAGAACGAAGATTTAATTGTTTTAGTTGAATGGTCTATTAATGAGGGTGCTGAAGTTAACTTAGAAGAATGGAATGATGCTTGGTCAAAAATGGTTGTTGAAACTGAACCATTAACTACATCCTGGAGATTTTTTATAAATGAAGATAAATCACGGGTAACCATGTACGAATCTTATATTAATTGGAGAGGATTATTGCATCACGATAAAAGAATTACTGAAGGTGACCTTAAAGACAGACTGCCAGAGGTATTTGCTAGATATAAGTTTGAAGGAGTTACAGTTCTCGGACCAGTTACTGACGAGTTAAAACAATTTTTTTTAGATATAGGATTTGATAAAGCAATGAATAATTCCGAAGGAAAGTTAATAGAATTTGACTATAGAACTAGTATCGGTGGTTATACTAAAAAATAGTTGCTTAGCGATAGGTATATCCATTTCTATTTATTTAGCAAAATCTAATTCACGTAAGACCACCCCAAACCCCCCTCTTCTTGAGGGATTTTTGTTATTTTATATTCAAAACCACTATATTTACATTCCTAAAAAATTTTAAATAATGAAAGAGCTTTTAATAATTACAGGATTATTTTTAATTATCTCGTGTGAAAAGAAATCTAAACTGGACCCTAATATTAATCCATTTTTCCAAGATTGGACTACACAATACCAGGTTCCTCCTTTCTTAGATATAATGAACGATCATTATATGCCAGCTTTTAAAAAAGGTATGGAAGATAACTTAAAAGAAATTGATTTAATAGTTCAAAATCCAGAGCCGCCTACTTTTGCAAATACAATTGAAGAGTTAGAGAGGACAGGGAAGTTATTAAGTAAAGTACAGCGTGTATTTTCAAATTTAGCAAGCTCTAATACAAACCCAAAGTTACAAGAGCTACAAAGAGAGCTAAGCCCAATGCTTTCTGCTCATTATGATAAAATTGCACTAAATGAAGATCTTTTCAATAGGGTCGAAGAAATATGGAAAAATAGAGAAAGCCTAGACTTGACTAAAGAACAACAAAAACTTTTAAAAGATAATAGAAAGCAATTTGTCAGAAGCGGAGCCCTACTAGTTGACTCCGAAAAAAAACAAATAACCGAAATAAACTCTAAGATTTCCGAGTTATCTACTGAGTTTGGACAAAACCTATTAGCTGAAACAAACGGATTTGAATTGATTCTAGAAAAATCAGATTTAGATGGTTTATCAGATGCAGTAATCTTAGCAGCTTCAGAGACAGCCTCTCAAAAGATGGACAACGCTGATTCTGAGCAAGAAAAAGAAAAATACAGAGATAAATACGTGTTTACTCCACACCGCACAAGTATGTATCCCTTCCTAACAGAGTCAACTAGGAGGGATCTAAGAGAGATTTTATATAACTCTTACATTATGAGAGGTGATAACAAAAATGAAACTGACAACAATGATATTGCCGTCCAAATGGCTAAATTACGAGCCGAAAAAGCAAATGTTATGGGTTATAAATCTCATGCTCATTTCATTCTTGATGAGAATATGTTAAAAACACCAGGTGAGGTAAACGACCTGTTAATTCAGCTGTGGAAACCAGCTCTTAAAAGAGCCAAAGCTGAAGTTGATGATATGCAAAAGGTTGCTGATTTGGAAGGAGAAGATTTTAAAATAGCTGCATGGGATTGGTGGCATTACTCTGAGAAAGTCAGAAAAGAAAAATATGATTTAGATGAATCAGCTATCAGACCTTATTTATCATTAGATAACGTAATTCAGGGGGTATTTAATACAACAAATAAATTATGGGGACTCAATTTTAGAGAGATTTTTGATATTGATTCTTATCACCCTGATGCGCGTATTTGGGAAGTTACGGATAAAGATGGAAGTCATTTAGCTATTTTTATTGGAGATTATTTTACTCGCTCAAATAAGAGAGGTGGAGCATGGATGAGTAGTTTTAAAGGCCAATCAAATTTAGACGGGAGAGAACGTCCAATTGTTGTGAATGTGTGTAATTTTCCTGCGCCTGTCGGTGACAATCCATCACTTTTAAGTTTTGAAAATGCTGTTACTTTATTTCATGAATTTGGCCATGCTATGCACGGTATTTTAACTGACGTTACTTATGGAAGTATGGCGGGTACATCTGGGCCTAGAGACTTCATTGAACTTCCATCACAATTATTAGAACATTGGGTTAGTGAGCCAGAGGTTTTAAAGTCCTTTGCAACTCATTATGAAACAGGAGAATCAATGCCAGATGAACTTATTGAAAAGCTATTAAAAGCTGGAAAATTTAATCAAGGATTTATTAATACAGAATATTTAGCAGCTTCACTACTTGACATGGATTGGCATACTATGTCCACTGTAGACGCTCAAAATATTTCAAATAATTTTGAAAAAAACTCCATGAATAAAATAGGCTTAATTGATGAAATTGCTCCTAGATATAGAAGCACATACTTTGCTCATATTTTTTCTGGTGGATATTCATCAGGATATTATAGTTATGTTCATGCAGCTGTTCTTGATTCAGATGCTTTTGAGGCATTTAAAGAAGCAGGCGATGTTTTTGAAGGTGAGCTTTCTGCAAGCCTTAGGAAAAATATTTATGAAAAAGGATCTACCGAAGAAGCTATGGATTTATATGTAAATTTTAGAGGTCGTAAGCCAATTATTGAGCCTTTATTGAAAGTTAGAGGCTTAGATGGATCATCGGATTAGCAACATCTGTTCATGAGTATATTTAAAAAAACTCTCTTTTTAGGATTATTTTTTATAAGCTATACAGCAAACCCTCACAACCCAGAAAAACTAGTGATATCTGAAATTGAGCAGGGGCAGCTGAACTTTGAAAATGAGACAATAGCTTTTGAGTATTCAGCGGCGCTTAAAAGGCAAAGAATTAGAAGGCTTTCTGCTATGTCTTGGTCAAAAAAGATGTACATATTTATAAAAGCTGGTTTTGAGCACATCATTCCCCAAGGTATTGATCATATACTTTTTGTACTGGGATTATTTTTTTCTACTTTAAAATTACGATCTCTAATATTGCAAGTAACTGCATTTACTTTTGCACACAGTATAACACTAGCTCTTGCTGCACTAGGCTTTGTTAAACTCCAATTATCAGTAGTTGAGCCGTTAATCTTTTTATCTATTGTTTGGGTAGCTTTTGAAAATACTTTTTTTAAAAAGACAACGAAATGGCGTCCATTAGTTGTATTCAGTTTTGGACTACTTCACGGTCTTGGATTTGCCACTTTACTTACAGAGTATGGTTTACCTAAGGATAATTTTATTTCTTTATTATTAGCATTCAATGTGGGTGTTGAATTTGGGCAACTTGCAGTTTTGTTAGCAGCTTTTATGTTGATTCGTTTAATTTACCTGAAAAGGGAATACAAAAACCAGCTTAAAATTCCTGCATCAATTTTAATAGGCTGCACAGGACTTTTTTGGTTTATTGAAAGTCTAATTTGAACTTACAACTTTAATTCTTGTCAAATCATTAAAGCCAGTCACATCTAAGTATTCTTGTTTTTCAATAAAAAAAAGTAACAAATATTTTTTAATACAAATTATTTATTAACACTTGTAAAAATATAAATAATTGATTATCAATTAATTTTCAATATAAGAATAAAGTGAAATCATTTTGAAAATTAAGTTGGCATAAATGTTGGTAAAAATCCATATTTATAATAATGAGGATACATATTTTTTACCTGTTTTTTACAATATTTCTTTTGAAAGTAAATGCTCAAAATAATCAACAATATCAAAAATTAAATTTTCATATTGACCCATTAAATATTGATAATGAAAATTATGATGTTGAAACAAAGGAAATGGTAGAACTTTTGAAAAAGATTAATCTTGCAGGCGATCCTCAAATGTATTATCACTGGAATAAAAAACTAGCTGAGTTATATAAAAAAAGATTACGTTTCTCCTCAAAACGGAACAGATATAAAATATGGACCAGGTACTGCTATCAATTGCTTCTAGCCGGTGAAAATCAATTGTGTATAGATGAGATAGAAAAGAAAATTAAAAATAATAAAACGTCATATGAAACACTAATACTTATTTCACTTCCAGTTATGGAAACATTAGGATTAGCTTATTTAAGACTTGGTGAAGAAGTAAATTGCGCAAATAATCATAATGAATTTTCTTGCATTTTACCACTTGCTGAACAAGGCTACCACAAATCAAAAAAAGGCTCTAAAAAAGCTATTGAAATTTTTTCAAAAATCTACAGCATTCATCCAAAACAAAAATATAAGTGGTTATTGAATTTAGCATACATGACGCTTGGAGATTACCCTGAAAAGGTTCCCGAAGAATATTTTATTGACTATTACAAAAATATTGAAGATAAAAATGTAGCACCTTTTAGAGAAATAGCGTCTTACCTTGGTATTGATGTCAATGGTCTTTCTGGTGGAGTGAGTTTAGATGATTTTAATAATGATGGGCTTACAGATATTTTTGCCACATCTTATGGCATGAAGGACCAAAGCAGACTATTTATTAACACGGGTGAAGGATTCGAAGATTCTACGTCAGATGCAGGCTTAAATGGAATTCTAGGCGGTCTAAATTGTATACACGCTGACTACAACAATGATGGATATGTTGATATTTTGATTTTGCGGGGAGCTTGGCTTGGCTCAAATGGTAACCATCCTAATTCTCTTTTGAGAAACAATGGTGATGGAACATTTACTGATGTTACAAAATCAGCTGGTTTATTATCATTTTATCCAACCCAAACTGCCTCATGGGCAGATGTTAATAATGATGGATACCTTGATCTTTTTATTGGTAATGAGTCAAACTTTAATCAGAACTTTCCGTGCGAATTATATATCAATCAAGGCAATGGTAAATTTTTAGAGCAATCCGAGAAATATAAACTTAACAATATTTATGGCTTTGTTAAAGGAGTTGTTTTTGGAGATATTAATAATGATCAATGGCCAGATCTTTATATCTCTATTCTCGGTGGAGAAAATATGTTATTCAAAAATGAATTTGGAATATTTAAAGACATAACATATGATGCAGGTGTTGAGGAACCATTATACAGTTTTCCATCTTGGATTTGGGATGTAAATAATGATGGATATAATGATATTTTTGTAGCTAGTTATGATTTAAGAAATCTATCAAATCTTGCCGCAGATTTTATTAATGAATTAGAGGGTAAGATTGTAGAATCAGAAAAATCAAAATTATTCATCAACAACGGAGATGAAACATTCACTGAAAGTAGTATTGATTATAATATTGACATTAGTATGTATGCAATGGGCTCAAATTTTGGAGATATTGATAATGATGGTTGGTTGGATTTTTATATTGGAAACGGCTCACCTGAATTTACTTCAGCAATTCCAAACAGAATGTTTAGAAATTTAGATGGAAAAAGATTCGAAGAGGTAACCTTAGCTGCAAGACTTGGTCACATTCAAAAAGGACATGGAGTTGGATTTGCAGACCTTGACAACGATGGGGATCAGGATATATATGCAGTTATGGGTGGTGCCTTTGAAGGGGACACATACCCTAACGTTTGTTTTGAAAATCCTACAAGTAAAAATAATTGGGTAGTTATAAAATTAATTGGTGAGTCCTCAAACCGAAGTGCAATTGGATCATTTTTAAAAATTGAATTAGATAATGGTAGAGATATTTACAGAACTGTAAATACCGGCGGGAGTTTTGGCTCTAGTTCTTTGCAATCAGAAATAGGATTAGGAAATTGTAAAGTAATTAAAAAAATCACTATTAAATGGCCAAGTGGCAAAACTCAGATTTTTACTAATTTAGACTCAAATAAAAAGTATAAAATTTTCGAAAATAAAAAAGAACTTTATCAAACTCCATTCAGCAAGTTACTATATTCAAAAAATATTAACCATTCTCACCCTTAAAGCTCTAATAATTCGTTTATTGAAAGTCTAATTTGGAGTTACAAGTTTAATTCTAGTTAAATCATTAAAACCAGTCACATACAGGTATTCTTCATTTGTGTCAAAATTGCAGTTGGTTATGGATTTATTATAGTTTATCGTAGCAATAAGTTCACCATTAGGTGATATGATCAAAATTCCATTAGGCCCAGTAGTAAATATGTTTCCACTACTGTGAATTTTTAAACCATCAAATGACCCTTTATACTTTTTACTTAATTCTTTTCCATCAAAAAATAATTCACCTTTTAACGAACTCAAATTAAACCTCATTATTTTAGGATCTTCTTTTCCAGCATTGTTTACATAAAGATATTTTTCATCTTTTGAAACTGCGATTCCATTTGGAAGAGACATTGATGATGTTATCAATGAAATCTTTCCATTATGAGATAGTTTATAAACTCCATTAAATTCAATTTCTCTATATTTCTTTTCTACACTTTTTCCGTTTATAAAAAAACCATATGGTGGATCAGTAAAATATATATTACCTGAATTACTAATAGATAAATCATTTGGACTATTAAATCTTTTACCGTTATAATTATCAGCTAGAGTATTAAACTTCGGTTTATTACTTTCTATATTTTCCACATATGATATTCTTCTGTCATTTACTTGACATAAAACAATATTTTGATTTTTATCAAATGATAGTCCGTTGGAGCCTTTAATAACCTCAGATTCAAATGGAGCATAGCCCGTAGAGCCACTTGGTGTTATATACTCATTAATTCCTCTATTTTCTGACCATGAAAAAATTTTATTTTGTCTTACATCACTAAATATTAATTGATTATTTTTTGAGTCCCATAAAGGACCTTCACTAGCAATAAATGAGCTTCCTAAAACTTCAATTTTAGAATTTTCATTAATCAACTTATATGCAGAATTGTTGAGAATAGTAATATGATGATTTTGCTGTGCACTACAATAAAAAATAAACAATATATAATTTAATAAAGAAATGGATAGTAGTCTTTTCATCGTTTAAAAATTAATAAAAATTATAAATTTTGTTTGATGTATTAATACTAATATATGTCTATTATTAATAAATTATCAAATTTTATTCATATTAATAAAATCTAGTTTAAATCGTGGCTTAATTAACTATCTTAAACTGATAAAAATTAAAATTATTATGAAAAATATATTTTACGTTTTTCTTTTGATGCCACTGTTTTATTTAGGGGCTCAAGATGAAGGACCTTATTTAATTAGACTTCATGTAGTTGAAGTTGAAGGTAATGTTGGTGCTTTTATGAAAGCAAACAGAGAATATTACAAACCTTTAGCTGCAAAAGCGGTTGAGGACGGTAAATGGGCAGGCTGGCAGATGAGCAGGTCTGTTACATATCCAAGCAGATTTATTTTTTTCCATCATTTTTCTAGTCCAGAGCAGTATGCTGCGCCGAGTAGTATATGGGGGCCTAATGAAGCAAAAGAACTAGGTTTAGAACAACCAGATGGAAGTAAGTGGGAAATGACAACTATAAGAGACACTGATTTATGGCAAGTTAATGCAGCCGTTTTTGATAATGAACCATCAAAGTATTTTGTAATGAATGAATTTAAATTTTCTTACACAGATAGAAAAAAGTTTATTGACAATAATAGAGCATGGGGAGAAATGATCGTAAGACCTCAACTTGAAAGTATAGATGGATATAATTGGGTTTGCGCAACTTTAGTCACAGCAGGAAATTACGTTAATCAGGAGTCACAAATTGTAAATGGTATTTCTTTTGATGGCTTTGCTTCAATTGAGGATATTTTACACCGTAGATCATATAAAGAAAATAATGAGCCCAATCCTTATTTTCAAAAATTTCAAAAATACGTTTCTGAAAACGATTTGACAGATTTTAACACAGCTGTATCAAGTTCAATCTATCAAGACCTAGCATCAACATTTAATTAAAAAATAAAAATTATGAAACAATACTTAACATTATTTATATGCTTATTAAGCATTAATATTTATTCTCAGCAGATGGGATTTAATGTAATTTACGTAGAGGCAGAACCAAATTCAGAGGATGATATTATAGAGGCTTTAGATGGTTATTTTGGAACTAAAAAGTTTAAACCTGGAGGTGCTGTTGCTTTAGAGCGACTATGGATAGGTGGCCCAGAAGACATGACTCATAGATTAGTTTTTTTATGGGAAATTGGAAATCAAGGTTTTGAAGAAGGGGAATTTAATCCGATTGAAAACCAAGCATTTTGGTCTAATATAGTAAATAGAGTTGAATCTTGGGGGGAAGGCCATGCTGGAAGATTTATCAATTTTGTCGAGGGTGACGTAGAAAAGTACCCCTACGCACAAATTTGGGAAATAGTTCCTGAAGATCCTTCAGCTTTTGCCAAAGCCCAATCAGAATTTGTTGAATCTTTGCCTGAATTATTTAAAGATCGATTTGTGGGTTTTGGAACTTACGACATAAATCGTCCAAATGGCGCTACTCATTGGGCATTACTTACAGGAACAAACCTAGATGATCACTTAAATTTTGCTAATGAGGTTCAAACTACTTACTCAAAAAAGTTTAAAAAATATCTTGAAGATAGGGGTCCTGTTGAATTAATTCACAACTTTACTTTTGAAAACAAAAGTTTTATAAAATAAAAACTATTTCAAACTGTTATTTTTAAAGCCCTTAATTAATAAGGGCTTTTTTATTTTATATAAAGTAAATTGTGAGAAATAGAGTTATTGCAAACTTTTACTATATATAAGTTAGAATTGTTTTTATCGTCAATTTGATCGTAAAGCTCCTTTTTTATTAATCCGTTAACAAAACCAGGAATTGTATTGCTGTGGCCTACGACTAAAACTTTATTTTTTTTGTTATCTAATAGAAATTTTTCAAAGTTAATTTTCGAAGGGTTATAGATTAAAATCTTCTGATTAATTTTTTTTGATATTGGCATAACAGTTTCCTTAGTCCTGTTATAGTTTGTCGAATATATTTTATCAAATTCTATGTTTTTAAATACTTCAACCCAACTTAATGCTCTTAACTTGCCTTTTTCATTTAGATTAGGATTTTTATTATTTGGATCTGTTCTGTTTTTTTCAGCATGTCGAATTAAAAAAAACTCAGAACATTCTTGTGCAGTAATATTAAAAGTAAAAAAAAGAAAAATTATAAATATTTTTTTCATTTAAATCCCATTTCCCAATCACCATAAATCAAATTTGGAATTAAAATAAACTTATCTCCAAAGCTGTCCTTTAAATAAATTGAAGCTTCCCACCTCTCTTGATTTGTTTTGCCAAAAAAAGCAGAATCAAAATCACCTAAATTATCTCCAATCAACATTATAATTTCATAGCCTTTAATTGAAGATCTTCTAGCTAATTTATCTGTATCTTCCTCACGCAATAACATTAAAGTAGTATCATCAAATGGAAATCCTAGTTCAATTAAATTAGACTTTGTTGCTTCATAGTTTTCAACTTTTCTATTTGATAGATAAATAATTTCAACCCCCAAAGATTTAGCATAACTAAAGAAATCCAATGATCCAGGGATTGCAGTTGCAATTTCTTTGTTAACCCAATTACTCCAGTTTTCTTGATTAAATGATTTTTTCTCATTAATCAACATCTCATTGTATGGTGTATTATTTAAAATTGTTTCATCAAGATCTGCTATTATTGCTAGTGGCTTTTTATGGTTTTTAGAAATCTCTAATTCAAGCTTGTTTGTAGCAATATTATAGGCTTGTAAACAAAGCGCTTTATACTCAGCAGAATTTTTATGCCAATACATAGAATGTTCTTTAACTGACCTCTCATTAAAAGAACAACCTATTAAAAGAATTATAATAAGAAATAGTAAAAATCTCATTGTCCTAAATTAATGAAATTAATATTCAAGAAAAAAACTATTATTCTGATTTAACTATATTTAAATATTGAAAAAATTAATCATAAATAATTCTTTTGTATTTGGCCTTATTTTTCTTGTTACAGGCCTATTGGGCTATCAGGAACTTAAGTCCTTTGTATTTGGTTTATCATTCTTGATAATAGCATTAATTCTTTTTGTGGTTTCATTTTTGTATAATAAATGAATATGGGTTCAACTTCAAAATTAAGGTCTATTCTTTTTTTAACGTTTTTTATTTTTACATCACATATGTTTTCTCAGAGCTATGAAACCCATAAATATGAAACCTTATTTTCAGACAATGAATTTGAGGTAAGGTTATATGAGCCAGTATTAAAAGCAAAAACTTATTCATCAAGTGGTTCAAATAATAATTTTGGAAAATTATTTAGATATATCTCTGGGTACAACGAGAAAAACGAAAAAATCTCTATGACCACACCAGTTTATATGAGAAATGAGGACAAAGGAGCAATGATGGAGTTTGTTTTGCCTTCAAAATATGATATGAAAAATGTTTCTATGCCTCTTTCAAATAATGTTGAAATATATTTAGATAAAGGCGGTCACTATGCCTCAGTACAATATGGTGGGTACTCAAATAATAATAAAAAACTAAAGTATAAAAACACATTAATAAAAAAACTCGAAGATCATAATATTCAAGCAAATGGTGAAATTATGCACCTTTCTTATGATAGCCCATATAAATTTTATGGTAGAAGAAATGAAGTTATTGTAGCAGTAAAGTATTAGGTAAATGATTAAGCTATTTTCAACACTTCTTTTCATACTTTTTTTTTCTTGTAATGACACTACCAAAAAATACGAATATATAATAAAGGACAAGCTTTTTGTTGAAGAATTTAAACACTCGTCAAATTCTAATATTGTACAATTATCCAAAGGCTTTACTTATTATAAATTACAAAATCAAAAAAATGATTTGATCCCTATTGTTTTAGTTCATGGATTTTCTGTTCCATCATATATTTGGGATCCAACTTTTGAATTACTCTCTAGTAAAGGTTATTTTGTAATCGCTTTGGATTTGTATGGAAGGGGATTCTCAGAAAATATTGATGAAAGTTATACAGATGAGTTGTTTGCTAATCAAGTTATTGAGTTGCTTGAAAAATTAAATTTGGATTCAGCAAAGTTTCTTGGACTTTCAAATGGTGGAAGAGTAATTTCTAAAATTGCTGATATTAACCCATCAATTGTTGAAGAGCTAGTTTATGTAGCTTCATCAGGATTTAAATATATTGATGAATTAAAGGATAAATCTATATCTGATGTCGAAGCCTCAAATTTTATAAAAAATAATTATCCAACGATTTCAGAAGGACAGCTGTTAGACTTTAAGTATCCTGAAAAACATACTGGATGGGATGTTAAATATGAGCAATTACTAAAATATAAAGGATTTGCAAAAGCCTTAATATCAACAAGAAAAAATCATTACACTATGGATAATATTCATACTAAAATTCAAAACAGTGATATTCCTGTTTATACAATTTGGGGGGACAGCGATCAAGTAGTAGTATATAAAGATTTTGAAAAAAGAATTGATTCAATATTACCAAAAAGAAAAGAGTTTTTTATTTTAGACTCTGGGCATCTTCCTCACATGGAGAACCAAGATGATTTTAATGACATAATATTATCAATTTTAAATTGAACATTTTGAAAAAAAGAATAATATTTTTTTTAATTGCCATATTACCACTATTAAATTTTTCACAAGAAAAGGAGCTTTTTGATCTTATTATAGCTGATGAAAATGCAACACCACAATTACTTCCAGAGCGTATGATATTTACTCAAAGAATCTTTTGGGGTGAAAAGGGAATTTTAAGAAAAACAGGTATCGCTCCACTTAACTTAAAGAATAGAGAAAAAGAACTTAAATTGAGAAGATCTTTTTTGAAGACTCATCAAATTCTAGGATATGCAACACTTGGTACTATGGTTGCTCAGGGTATCATTGGTGGAAAATTATATAATGGAGACTATAGCCTGTATAAAACTCATAAAACAATGGGAAAAATTGTTAATGCTGGATATTTTACTGGCGCAGCATTATCTCTTTTCTCCCCACCTCCATTAACAAATAAAAAGACAAAAGGATTCAGCTCAATTAAGGCTCATAAGTTTCTAGCAAATATTCATTTTACAGCTATGATTCTTACAAATGTTGTGGCTGATGACAATAAAAAAGCTCACAAAGCTGCAGCATATACTGCATTTGCTAGTTATGCAACCGCTGTTATTGTATTTAAGTTTTAATTATGAAAAGATATTTTATTTTATTTTTTGTTTTCAACATTACTTTATCACAAACAACATTGATGATTAATAATGAAAATTCAACAATTAATTATGAAGCCAAGCACGTACTTCATGCTTGGGAGGGAGTAAATAATAATATTAGCGGGGTTATTATATACGAAAATGAGATTTCAAAAATTGCAATTGCAGCTAAAGTTGTTGATTTTGATAGTGGAAATTCAGGAAGAGATTCTCATTCTTTGGAAGTGCTGGAAGCTTTAAAATTCCCAAATATTAAATTTTACTCAGACGATATTAGTGTTGAGGGAAATGCTATAGTTTTCAATGGGGATATTGAGTTTCATGGACAAAAAAAACCTATTGAAGTTTTAGGCACTTTTAATGATAATGATGATTTAATAAGTATTTCGGGAAAATTTCAAATTGTACCAACTAAATTTTTAATAAAATTACCTTCATTTATGTTAATTGAGATGGAAGATTATTTGAATATCACCTTTGATTTTCAGTTTGATAAATAATCAGATATTTCCTCAGATTGAAAATACTTTATCTTTAACTCAACATCATCTAAAACTAAGTAAGCACTTTCAAGCCATATTGGATTTGTAGTTACTTCCTCACCATCTATTGATGTTACAAAAGTTCCATTGTTTTTGTAGCTAACATGTGCTGATTCATCGTCTATTGATATTGTCCAATTGGATAAATCCCAACTTCTTGAAACTGGAATATTATTACCTTGAGAAGCTTCAATTAAAGACCAAAATTCTGATAATGAATATGGCCCCCCAAGTTCAACTAGTTGAAAATCTTCAGTTATATAGTCATATGTATTTAATTTACTACCGATTTCAATAGATGAGAAAAAATTACTAATAGTTTCCTCAACTTGATCCTCAGTAATATCATCATCAGAATCTTCTTCAAAAATATCAATTGTAAATGTTCCAATGAGAATAACAATTAAGAGATAAAACCCGAATTTATAATTAAGTATACTTTTCATTTTTTAAGAATAAAGTTAAAATGTGCAACAGCTATTAAAGAACCAACAATTGGAGCAACTAAATAATACCAAGTAAAGTAATGTGAAATACCATTTCCTGAAATAAAATCAATCATTGATGGTCCTATTGATACAGCAGGATTAAAAACACCCCCAGAAAGTCCACCAACTGAGTATGCACCCCCCATTACAGTTAAGCCAATTGCAAACCCATAAAAAGAATTTCCCTTCAATTTAGGATGACAAGCTACATTTAAAATAACTAGGACTAAAAGGTATGTAAACAATACCTCAGCTAGTAAAATCTGATAAATAGATTCATCTAAATTTGGTTGAACAACCATATTACTAGAAAGTAAAAAGACTAAATAGGCAGCGAGAAAGGCACCTAATATTTGAGAAATTAAGTATTTAAAAAAATCACTAGTATCAATTTCTTTTTTTATAAGCATTGCTAGTGATACGGCAGGATTATAATGTGCTCCAGAAATATGAGCACCCATATAAACCAAAGCTGTAAGACCAAAGCCAATTGCTAAAGGATTTTGAGTTAAACCTATTATTAAAACCAGGAATAAGGTGCCAATAAATTCTGTTAAGTATTTTTTCATTTGAATTAAAGTTATTAAAAAGAAGTATTGATTGAAAAAGATAGACCTTTAAATTCTGGGATATATCGACAGATTCCACCGTAACAAAGTAAGCCTCCTCTTTGTTTACCGTATGAAACTGAAAATCTAGAAGAATTTTTATTATATGATGCACCTAATGAATAAAAAGATGGCTTATTTCCTTCAAAATTTTCATAGTTGACTATAGTATTATAATAAGCTGAAAGGTTAAAATTAAAATTATATTCAAGCCCATAACCATACCAATTTTTTTTATCATCATTTGTACTTAGATGTTGTATTTCTAATCTTAACGATTTTTTATTATTTAGTTTTAATGTATTGTCAATCACAATAATTTTAGAGTTAATTTCTCCACTTTTTTCTTCAACAAATCTCTTATTGTAGAATTTATTTATAAAAAGAAAAATATTATCAAATTTTTGGGACCATTTTTTTCTAATCTCTATACTTTGCTCAGAAAAATATTTATCACCAAAACCTAGAAAACTGGTATCATAGTCTGATGGGTAATAAGTGTACTCCCCCTCAAGATTATACCATGAGCTAATGTTCAATGATAGTTTAGTCCCGTATTTTCCACCTATGTATGAGCCTTCTTTTAGATCATAGTATAAATCAAATTGATAGCCAATTTCACCCGACTTCATTAATTCAGGGTCAGGAAATGATACATTTGGTTGAGATTCATAAACATTTATATTAGCCAATTGATAGTCATGTTGTTTTGTAAGAGCGGGTAAATAGTTAACATTTGATTCATTGTAGATTTCACCCTGCTCAAACCTGTCGCTAAAAAGAGGCATATTTTCTAACCTCCTAAATGTCATGTCAAGGCCAACTCCAGGCTTGGTAATACCAAAATTAAGAGATTGAGCACTCCCTTTTTTGACAAACTCATTTGAAATTGATCCAAATTGAGTGATACCATCTTTAGATTTAATCACCTGTTCAACTTCAAAATAAAATTCATCTGAAAAATAATCTAGTCTGGCAGAAAACAGGTTGGTTAAATCATTAAAATCATAAGAAACATAATGTGGCATCTCGAACCTTCCAACATAACTAAGCCCAAAAATTAAATTTTGATACTTAGCATCACTATTTAACAATGTTATGCTACTATCAAGACCTACAACTTTTCCACTACTTATTCCAATACCCTTTTTCTGCCAACCACCTAAAAGTTTTAAGTTAAAATTATCAGAGTCAAATGATGTTCTAAGTCCCCATATGGAATTATTAATTCCTAATTGTCTATCTTCCCACGTTCTTAAAATCAGTCCGCTACCAAATTGATCGTAAATAGAGCCTATGCTCATATTAAAATTATTTTTAGAATAGTTAACACTAAGGGTTGACAAATGGGTGTTTTCGAAGCTGTCAGAATAACTTTGTAGTTTTTTTGGCAAATAAGATTCAACTTGGATTTCAACATTCCAATTTGAGTTAAAAAGATATTTGATATTTAAATAATTATTTGCTGCAAGTTTATTTTTATAATCTTCTACTTCATTTTGTTGGTAATAAATAGCATTTGACTCAAATGAACCGTAAATTCTATTAGATTGAGAGTAGGTGAAGCTTAAAAAAAACAAAGCAATTAAAATTGTCGTTATTGATTTAGGCATTATTTTTTATGATTAGAAATAACTTGAAATAAATCTTCCTCCTCACCAGGGGTGTATCCGATCCTTCTATGAATTATTTCAGATTTGTATGTTACAATTGTGTGCGGAATACCAACCACACCCAACGCTCTTTTAAAATCCTGATTTGAGTCTGATATTACATCAAAAACCCAATCTTTTCCATTAATTAATGGCCTCACTCTTTTTTTGCTTCTCGAATCATCTGTAGAAATGGCTAAAACCGTAATATTTTCTTTCTCATTCCAATCCGATATAACTTCATTAATTGCATCTAGTTCATTTATGCAGGGAATACACCAGGTAGCCCAGAAAGAAATAATAGTGAATCCATCTTGATTAATTGCTTGACTAGATTTAATGGATTTACCATTAAGTGTTTTTAATCCTATATCTGGGATAACTTTTTGAGAATTGGAGAAATATACAAAAAGGGATATAATGCACGTAAATATGAATTTTTTTAACATTTGGTTTACAAATTTAACAGCAATTTATTAATTTCGAAGATCCATGAGAGTTTTATTTGGAAAATTATTAATACTCTTCTTAGTATTAGGTTGTAGTGGATCTGACGATGACCAGTCTACAGATCAGGTTGTTACTCCAACTATAAACAGTATAGAAATTCTCATATCCTCTGATGAAATTATTGTTGGTCAACAGGTTTTATTCAGCGTATTTGATAACACTGGAAAAAACAGGACTAGTGAAGCCAAGTATTACGTAAATGACATTGAAACCTCTGGCAGTTCTTACACTTTTAATGATGTTGGTACATTTGAGGTTTATGCTAAATTCCAAAATCTCAAGAGTAATGTTGCTGAGGTAGTTGTCAATGAAACTCCAATTGAGTACAAACAGTATGTGCTTATTGAAGATTATACTGGTACATGGTGTGGATATTGTACACGCGTTTCTTTTGCTATTGAAGAAGTTAAAAAACAAACTAATGACGCTATTGTGATTGCTATTCATCAGGGTGATCCTATGCAATTTCCATTAGAATCAACTCTTAGGAGTCATTTTGGAGTTACCGGATTTCCAACTGCATTTATTGATAGAAAATCCAGGTGGACACCACCTGAGCCAAATAGCATAGATCAAGTTTTAGGAAAGCTTTCAAATAAAGCTTATGCTGCATTAGCAATGGAATCATCTTTGGACGGTGATATGCTTACAATTAATGTTAAGCTAAAAATGGGATATAACTATAAAGCTCTCAAATTAGGATTGTACATCGTCGAGGATAAATTAGTTTACGATCAGAGAAATTGGACTTCATACTATCAGGGTGATCCAATTATAGACTTTGAGCATAATGATGTGCTGAGAAAAAATATAACTGGACTTTTAGGAGATCAAATACCATCAGAAAAAGTGGGTTTTGACAAGGAATATGAAAAACAATTTCAATATGTTATTCCAAGCGAATTTGATAAAGATAATATCAGGATGATAGCCTTTGTAACTGAGGGAACTAAGAAGGAAACTATCAATGTTAGATCTTCCAAGATTGGTGAAAACCAATCCTTCGAAAAATAATTAAATGAAAAAAATCATTGACTTACATGGTTTAACCCATGATGAGTCCCTTATTAAAGTTGAAGAATACCTACTTTTAAACTCATTTGATAATGACCTTGATTTGGAACTAATTACTGGAAAATCGCCCAGTCTTCAAGAAAAAATTATAAAACAAGTTTTAAATAAACATAACTTTAATTATTATATTCCAAAGTATAATACTGGAATGATGTACATAACAGACACTAGAATTAATTAAAAAACTATGAAAAAATTATTTTATATCTATCTCTTATCAATAATACCTTTTTTAAATGCTCAAAGCTCTGATGATGTAATAAAGAAAATACTTGATGAAGTTTATAACAATTCTCAAGTTGAGAAGCTATCACATGAATTATTTGATATAGTTGGCCCTAGATTAGTTGGTACCCCACAAATGAAAAACGCACATGACTGGGCCGTGGAAAAATATAAAAGTTGGGGAATAAACTCCTACCTACATCAATGGGGAATTTGGAGAGGATGGGAAAGAGGAATTACACATATTGATATGTTAGAACCCAGGGTTAGAACTTTAGCGGGTAGACAATTAGCATGGAGTCCATCAACTTCAAAAAAAGGAATAACAGCTGAGGTTACAAAAGTCCCTGAAATTGATAACAAGGAAGACTTTGATAATTGGTTAAAAACAGTTAAGGGTAAATTCATTTTAGTTAGTCAAAATCAAATAACGGGAAGACCAGATTCACAATGGGAGGAGTATGCTACACCTGAATCTTTTGAAAAAATGAAAGATGAAAGAGATAAGATTAGTGAAAATTGGTATTCTAATATTAGAAAAACTGGATATGGTTATAGAGATATAAGCAAAGCATTTGAGGATGCTGGAGCAGTGGGTTTAATTTCAAGCTATTGGTCTAGAGCTTTTGGTGCAAATAAAGTATTTAGCGCAAGAACTGATAAGATTCCTAATGTTGATTTGAATTTAGAAGACTATACTATGCTATACAGAATGGTGGAGAATGGAACTAGTCCTACCGTCAAAATTATTTCTACATCAAGAGAGTTAGGAGATGTTCCAACATTTAACACACTTGCCGAAATTAAAGGCGTTGAGAAGCCAGATGAGTACGTAATTTTATCTGCTCATTTTGATTCTTGGGATGGATCTCAGGGAACCACTGACAATGGTACTGGTACAATTGTCATGATGGAGGCAATGAGAATATTAAAGAAATTTTACCCAAACCCTAAGAGAACTATAATGGTTGGTCATTGGGGAAGTGAGGAACAAGGCTTAAATGGTTCAAGAGCTTTTGTTGAAGATTATCCAAATATTGTTGAAAATATTCAATCAGTATTTAATCAAGACAATGGAACAGGAAGGGTTGTGAGTATAAGTGGACAGGGATTTCTTAACTCATATGATTATCTCTCGGATTGGTTATCATCTGTCCCACAAGATGTGACTAAACATATTGAAACCGATTTCCCAGGAATGCCCGGTTCTGGTGGAACTGATCACGCTAGTTTTGTTGCCGCAGGTGTTCCAGCCTTTAACTTAAGTGCTTTAGATTGGGAATACTGGAATTATACATGGCACACTAATCTTGATAGTTATGATAAAATAGTTTTTGATGATTTAAAAAACAATGTTATTCTGACAGCAATTCTTGCTTATAAAGCAAGTGAAGATCCAGATCAAGCTTCAAGAGAAAAAAGAGTTTTACCTGAAAGCAGTGTAAATCCAAGGACAGGTAGGATGATGAGAGCTAGGGGATGGCCGTCTGTAAGAAAGCCTAACAGAGACGGGACATCATCTAAATAAGCTCAGACTACAGCAAGAAGTCTTAAAAGGAGATAACCACCAACAACAGACCAGATTATCCATCTGTTTTTTACGTACCATTCTTCCCAATTCATAGATTAATTTTTTTCTCTAATTTATGAATAATCTTCTTATGATGTATAAAATGAGATAGCAGAAAGTTTAAAGTCATATTCATGTCAATTCTTCCGGCCAATGGATGCCTTAAAATGCCTTTTTTAAGAATTTCTTCATCCAAATTATTAATTAGTATTTCAAATGAATCCCTTGATTTTAACCATTTATTTTTAAGCTCCTTTAGATCAATATTCTTAGGAATGGGATCAACAACTATTTTCGGTGCTTTAAATTTTAACCCAAGAAAAAAAATAAGTTTTAATAATTTCAACCTAAGCTTCGCAATATTACTAACATTAACAAGAGTTTCAGGATAAGAGGTTTTTTTTCTAATATATTTTTCTGTGGTAATTTCTGTGAGCCATAAGTGATACATATTTTCACCTATAGACCATTTTTTCGAATTTGGCTTAAAATTAATTTCTAGGTTTGAGTACTTACTTAGTCCTTTAAAAGTTAAGCTTAATTCTTTATTTAAATTTTCTATTTTTTCAGTCACAAGCTATTAGCAATTTTTTTAAGTTCTTCTTCAATTATTTTGTGACTTCCCTCATATTTAATCAATTCATATTTTAGCCCGTAGGATTTAACTACTTCAATAAACTCTTGTCTTTTTTCTTCATTAATGTATTCATCGTGTTTACCAATAACGATTTTAAGACTCATTGAATTCCACCTTGATTTATTCTCAATGACTAAAGAGTCTTTTGGAATATCAGAGCCCCATAAAATCAAGGAATTAGTATTTAATTTGTTTGACATTATCCATCTTACAAGTGTAGGCCCTCCTTGGGAAAATCCTAATGTATTTAATTTA
>CACLUN010000012.1 GCA_902610105.1 uncultured Bacteroidota bacterium | reverse complement strand
ACATTGGTTTTTATAAAAATAATCGAATTGGTGATTTGATGAATAGGATAAGTGAGGACGTGAGTAAGGTTAGAATGTATGTTGGGCCCGCATTGATGTACACAATAAATACAATTTCATTATTTGTTATCATAATCACCTACATGCTCAGTATTGACATTAAACTTACTCTTTACACAATAATACCGCTACCAATTTTATCATTACTTATCTATCAGTTAAGTAGACAGATTAATATAAAAAGCAAAAGTGTTCAGGAATCTTTATCCAGACTTACAACTTTCTCACAAGAATCATTTAGTGGAATTTCTATTATTAAATCCAATACTATCGAAGATAAAGTAAATGATTTTATGTCTGATTTTTCTAATGATACAAAGTTGAAAAGTATAGATTTAGCAAAATTTCAGTCTTGGTTTTTTCCAATGATGTTGTTATTAATTGGTTTGAGTAATATTATAGTAATTTTTATTGGTGGTAATCAATATATTAACGGTTCAATTTCACTCGGTATACTAGCAGAGTTTATAATTTATGTAAACATGCTGACTTGGCCAGTAGCAACTGTAGGTTGGGTAACTTCAATTGTACAACAAGCAGAGGCATCTCAAAAGAGAATTAATGAATTTCTCTCTGAAAAGAATAACATCATAAACAATAATCATAAAGAATATGAGTTTGGTGGCGAGATTACATTTAAAAACGTAAGTCTAAATTATAAGGAAACTAATATTAAAGCAATTAATAATTTAAATTTCAAGATAAAAAAAGGCCAATCTCTTGGTGTAATTGGGTCAGTTGGATCAGGAAAATCAACAATGCTGGAACTTATAATAAGAAATTATGATGTTGACAATGGTGAGGTAATTATAGATAATAAAAATATAAAAGATCATAATCTTAGTCTTTTGAGAGAAAATATCGGATATACGCCTCAAACTACATTTTTATTTTCAGATACAATTTATAACAATATTAAGTTTGGAAATGTGGATGCATCTAAAAATGATATAGAATATTACTCAAAGATTGCCTGTTTTGACAAGGAAATTCTTTCTTTTCCTGAAAAATATTTATCAGTATTAGGAGAAAGGGGGATTAATTTATCTGGTGGTCAAAAACAAAGGTTAGCAATTGCAAGAGCATTGTTAAAAAAACCAAAAATCCTATTACTCGATGATAGTCTTTCTGCATTGGATACAGAAACAGAACGATCTGTAATTGACAACATAATTGAAGAAACTAAAAGTATAACTAAAGTTATTGTAAGTCACAGAATATCTACAATTGAAAAATGTGATTTAATATTGGTTTTAGAGAATGGTGAGGTTATTCAATCTGGAAAACATTCGGATTTGTTTAAAGAGAAGGGTTATTACAGAGAAACTTACGATAAGCAAAAAAGAAAAAAATAATATTAATTTTTGTTAATAGTACTTTTTTAACCATTTTTGAACTTTATAATTATTGAAATGGAAGAAAATAAACAACATGTAAATGAAGACATTTATTCAAAAGTCTTAAGAGCAGGTAGAAGAACTTATTTTTTTGATGTAAGATCTACTAAAGCTGGTGATTATTATTTGACAATCTCCGAAAGCAAAAAGTTCACCAATGAGGATGGAACTTTTTATTTTAAAAAGCATAAAATATACTTATACAAGGAAGATTTTGAAAACTTCACCAATATTCTCGGAGAAATGACAAAATACATTATTGATGAAAAAGGCTCAGAGGTTATTAGTGAAATTCATGATAAGGACTTCATTGCCAAGAAAGAAAAAGAAGTTGAAAGCAGTGATGAGAGTGACGATACTAAGGAAGAGAATGATGAAAAGAATGAAGAAAAGTCTGATAAAGTAGAATTTGAAGACATCTAAAACCTTTTAAAGGGTCTTTTTAAAATTTTTAAGAAATTATTTTTATCGTCATAATTATCATCAATGCCGAAGATAATTTTGTCTTGATCTAATTCCATATAGGTGCCAAACAGTCTGTCCCAAACTGAAAAGATGTTTCCATAATTTGAATCAGTATACGGCATAAATGAATGGTGATGAACCTTATGCATATTTGGTGACACAATTACATATGAAAGAATCTTGTCAATTTTATCATTAAGTCTAATATTAGCATGATTAAACTGAGAAAAAGCTACTGAAAGAGATTGGTACAAAAAAACAATTTCAATTGATGACTCAGAAATAATAATAGCAAGAAGTGTGAACAAGAATCTTACGACACTTTCTATTGGATGATGTCGATTTGCGGTAGTTGTATCTACATGTTTATCGGAGTGATGAACAGCATGAATTTTCCACAATATTTTAATCTTATGTTGAAAATAATGGGCAGCGTATGCTCCAATTAAATCTAATATCATGATTGTAACTAGGAGTGATAATATTGGATAGGCTGAAATATTTAAATGTGATAATAACCCCATTTCGGAGGAAGAAATAAAGTCACATGTTAATACAATCATGAATGCCAGTGAAAAGTTAACTAATATTGTTGTTAACGTTAGTAAAATATTAGTTGAGGCATGTCTATACTTATTATAATTTAAGTACCTAAAAGGAAGAAATCCTTCAACGATCCAAAAAAACATAAGACCAAGAGCTAGTAAACCTCCTCTTTGTAAAGAAGATATTTCTGAAAAAAAATCTAATAAAGGCTCAAACATCGTACAAAATTATAAATTTGTTTTAAAATTACAATATGGCTAGAACACCATCAAACATGGTAACACTTGGAACAAAAGCTCCAAAGTTTGAACTTCTTAACACTGTTGATGATATTTTATACTCATCTGAAAACTTATTTTGCAAAAGTGGTACCGTTATTATGTTTATTTGTAATCACTGTCCATTTGTTATTCACGTAATTAACGAAATTGTATCAATTTCAGAGAATTACAAAGAAAATATTTCTTTTGTTGCAATATCAAGTAATGATGTTATCAATTACCCAGATGACTCACCAGAGCTTATGAAAAAACTTGCTGTAATTAAAAATTTTTCATTTCCTTATTTGTACGATGAAACTCAAGAAGTCGCTAAGAGTTTTGATGCAGCATGTACACCTGATTTTTTCCTATACAACAACAAAAATAAACTTATTTACAGAGGTCAAATGGATGACTCAAGACCAGGAAATGGAATTCCTGTAACAGGGAATAATTTAAAGGCAGCCTTAGATAATTTAATTAAAAATAAAGAAATTAGTACTGAACAAAAGCCTAGTATTGGGTGCAATATTAAGTGGAAGTAACTAAAATGCTACTTTACAATAAAAATATATCCGAAATAATCTTAAATCTTCATCCTCAAAATCATCAATAAACTCATCATAGAATAACTGTAAATCATCAGCTTTAGTTTCAATTAAATATTCATGAAGTTCCTCTTTAGAATCTTCATCAAAAATATCATCAATCACATATGACAAATCAAGTTTTGTTCCTGAATATACTATTGCCTCAATTTCTGTCAAAATTTCTATATATGTTAAATTTTTTGACTCTGCTATCTCATTAATTGTTAGTTTTTTATCAATTGATTGAATTACAAATAACTTTAAACCCGACTTGGATCCTGAGGATTTTACTAAAAAGTCCTGTTCTCTTTCAATATTATTATCCCTACAATAAGTTGAAATTAGAGAAATAAAACTTTCTCCAAATTTTTTAGATTTTCCCTCACCAACACCTGTAACCATTGATAATTCATCAAAGTTTACCGGATATTTAAATGTCATCTCATTAATTGATGATTCTTGAAAAATTGCAAATGGAGGAATATTTAACTTATTAGACAACTTTAATCTTTCTTCAATTAAAATCTTATACAATTTTTCATCAATTACATCATTTTGCAACTTATGATTTAGAAGTATTTCATCATTATCAAAATCTTTATCTATTGAAATCATATATGGTTTTGGATTGTTCAAAAAGTCCCTTCCCTTGTCGGTAACTTTAATTATGCCGTATTCTTCAATTTTTTTAAATAAAAAACCATTAACCATCAAATTTCTGATTAAAGATTTCCAAAATATCAATTCATAGCGATCATTATTTTCATTTTTCTGTATATTTTCAATAAATTCAAATCCATAGTCATTTTTACAAATTAACTTAGTGAGTTCCTTTATTTTTTTCGATTCTTTATTATTTAATATTTCATTTATTATTATTAAAGCTTGGTCTTTAACTTCAATCTTTTCTTTTGGATTGATAAAATTATCATCCATTTTACATCCATCACCATTAATTTCGTCAAATGATTCTCCAAAATAATTAAGTAAAATCTTTCTCCTATTTGAAGATGTTTCAGCGTAGGATGCAACGTCTTCTAATAATGCTAAGCCCTTTTCCTTTTCTGCAACAGGTTTTGAAGAGAGAAACTTCTCTAACTTTTCAATATCATCATAAGAATAAAAAGCAAGACAATGACCTTCACCACCATCACGACCAGCTCTTCCTGTCTCTTGATAATAAGATTCTAGAGACTTAGGAATGTCGTGGTGAATTACATACCTAATGTCAGGTTTATCAATACCCATTCCAAATGCAATTGTTGCTACAATAACATCACAACGATGCATTAAAAAATGTTCCTGATTAGTTGTTCTGATTTTTGATTCAAGACCCGCATGGTAAGGCAATGCTTTGATATCATTAATTTGTAAAAGATGAGTAATTTCATCAACTTTTTTTCTAGATAAACAATATATAATTCCTGATTTTCCTTCATTTTTTTTAATAAAAGAAACAATATCTCTTTCAATTTTATCAGTCTTTTGTTTAACCTCATAAAAAAGATTAGGTCTATTAAATGACGACTTATATATACTAGAATAAGACATGGAAAGATTTTTAATAATGTCATCTTGCACTTTTGGTGTAGCAGTTGCAGTTAATGCTACCATCTTTAAATTTGGGTTTATTTGTCGTATAGATTCATTTATTTTTCTGTAATCAGGTCTAAAATCATGCCCCCACTCAGAAATGCAATGTGCTTCATCAACGGCAACAAATGATATGTTTTGTTTTTTTAAAAAATCGATATTCTTTTGTTTAGTTAAAGATTCAGGAGCCATGTAAAGAAGCTTAGTTATGCCGTTTTCTATTTGCTCCTTTACTAACTTAACTTCAGAACTATTAAGCGTTGAATTTAAAACATTGGCGACACCATCATCCTCAAAAAGACCTCTCAAAACATCAACTTGATTTTTCATTAAAGCAATTAGTGGTGATATGACGATAGCTGTTCCTTTTAAAGCAATAGCTGATAATTGATAGCATAATGATTTACCACCCCCAGTTGGCATTATAACTAATGTGTTTTTTTTATTCACAATTGAATTTATAATTTCAAATTGATTCTCGCGAAATTCTGAATAACCAAAATGTTTAGTTAGAAGCGATAATAGATTATTTTTTAAATTCATTCCTTAAAAGGAATTAAGGTATATTTGTTGTTATAATTAAATATAACTTAATTTTAAATCCATTCTTAACTAAACTAAATAAGTTTTGAACAATAAAAATATTAATCAAATTGTTAACCAAGTAGTTGATATTCAGTTAAATGCAGTTCAAAAGCTAAAAGAGACTTTCGATAACAGTTTTGATGATATTATTAGATTTTTATCAAAAATTAGTGGAAGAATAGTAATTACTGGAATTGGAAAAAGTGCAATAATTGGTATGAAAATTTCCTCTACCTTAAATTCGACTGGAACTCCATCAATTTTCATACACGGGTCCGATGCTTTACATGGTGACATAGGAGCTATCACGAAAGATGATGTTTTGATATATATTTCTAAAAGTGGCAGCAATTCTGATACCATAGATTTAGTTAACAATTTAAAGAAGAATGGAGTCGATATTGTTAGCATTACTGCCAATAAGGACTCATATCTAGCAAAAAATTCAAGGTTTATCATACACACACCCATTGATGTTGAAGCTTGTCCAAATAATTTAGCACCAACCACTAGCACAGGGATTCAGCTATTAGTAGGTGATATTATTGCTATTTGCCTCATGACATTAAAAAACTTTGATAAAACTTCATTTGCTAAACTTCACCCATCTGGTTCATTGGGAAAAAAATTAACAACTACTGTTGAAGATTTAATAGATACACAAAATACACCATTCATTGATATAAAATCTAAATTCAGTGATGCAATTAATGAAATTTCAAATAAAATGCTAGGTGCCACTGCTGTTCTAGAAAATGGTCAGGTCGTTGGGATAATAACTGATGGTGATGTGAGAAGAATATTAGAAAAAAATACTGATCCATTAAACATAATTGTTTCAAATATAATATCTAGAAACCCAAAAACCGTTAAGCACTCACTTTTGGCTATTGATGCCTTGCATATAATGAATCATAATAAGATTACAAATTTAATTGTGACTAAAGACAACAATTACATAGGGATGTTACATATTCATGATTTAACAAATGCAGGATTATGAATAATATGAAAATAGACCCAAATGAAATGTCATTTCTTGACCATCTTGAAGAGTTAAGATGGCATATATTAAGGTCTTTCACAGCAATTATTATAGTAGGAATTGGAGCATTTATTTTTAAGGATTTTATTTTTGATAAGATTATTTTTGGACCTAAAGACATAAATTTTCCAACTTACAGAATCTTGTGTACAATTTCTAATTTTATTGGACTTGATGATAGTTTTTGCATAACTGAATTACCTTTTCGTGTTCAAAGCAGGACTGTCTCAGGTCAATTTTCAGCCCACATTTGGACCTCTATAGCGGCTGGATTTGTAATTGCTTTCCCCTATGTATTATATCAGTTTTGGAGTTTTATTAGCCCTGGACTCTATCAAAATGAAAAAAAATATGCTAGAGGATTTATTTTTGTGTCTAGTCTTTTATTTTTTACAGGGGTTGTTTTTGGTTATTATGTGATTTGTCCATTGTCAATCAATTTTCTTGGAAATTATTCAGTTAGTAACGAGGTTTTTAATGATTTTGATTTGAATAGTTATATTGGATTAGTTCGTGCTTCTGTATTAGCATCTGGATTAATTTTTGAGCTGCCTATAATTATTTATTTTCTTACGAAGGTTGGATTGGTTAATCCAGAAATTTTAATTAAGTACAGAAAATTTGCTTTAGTTGGTGTATTGATTTTGGCAGCCGTAATAACTCCACCTGACGTTGCAAGTCAAATAATTGTAGCCATACCTATTGTAATATTATACCAAATAAGCATCTATATCTCAAGAGTTGTAACAAAAAACAATAAATGAAACTTCAAGCAATCAAAATAGAAAAATCATATCAGTCCAGAAAAGTTGTTGATGGAGTTGACCTTGAGTTAAATCAAGGCGAAATTGTAGGTTTATTGGGACCCAACGGAGCAGGAAAAACAACATGTTTTTATATGATTGTGGGATTAATAAAATCTGATTCAGGCAAAATAATGATTGATACAACTGAAGTTTCAAAAGAACCAATGTATAAGAGAGCTATTAATGGTATTGGATATTTAGCTCAAGAAGCATCAGTTTTTCGGAAATTAAGTGTTGAAGATAATATTAAAGCAGTTTTAGAGCTTGGAAATTTATCAAAAGTTGAACAGAACATAAAATTGGAAAATCTTATTGATGAATTTAGCTTAAATAAGGTTAGAAAAAACAGAGGAGACTTACTTTCTGGTGGTGAAAGAAGAAGGACTGAGATTGCTAGAGCATTGGCTACCGATCCTAAGTTTTTATTACTTGATGAACCTTTTGCAGGTGTGGACCCAATCGCAGTTGAGGAAATTCAAAAAATAATTGCTCACCTTAAAACTAAAAATATTGGTGTTCTTATAACAGATCATAATGTCCAAGAAACACTTGCAATTACAGATAGAACATATTTGATGTTTGAGGGTAAAATATTAAAAAGTGGTAAACCTGAAATGTTAGCGAAAGATGAAATGGTAAGAAAACTTTATTTAGGAAAGAATTTTATTTTTAGAAAAAAGATCGTATGAGTAAATATGTTCATTTATTTTCTGGTTCAATTATTGAATCAAATGCATTAGCACATGAACTGTCTAAACTTGGAATTAAGTTTATAATAAAAGATGAGCAAAATTCTGCAAACCTCGCTGGGTTTGGAATTCCAAACTACCTATTTTCATGTCAAGTTTTTGTTAAATCAAATGATTATGAAATTGCTAAAACGCTTTGTATATGTTAAACGCAACTGAGGAGAATATATAAACCAAAACAGAAACACTAACTAAATTCAAAATACTGTAGCTATTAATGTAAATAATTGAGAAAGCAATTATAATTAGAGTAATAAAAAATATAAAAAATTCTTTCTTGGTATTATTTTTAATCATTTTAAATGATTCAAATTTTACATTAGAAATAAGTAAAGTACAAGATAAAATCACAAGAATAGTTAGAATATAAATTGGTATGTCAATTGACAAAAAGGGAATTCCCATAAAAAATATTCCATTTGCAGGTGTGGGTAAGCCTAAGAAAAAAGATTTTGATGGTAAAGTATTAAATCTTGCTAATCTAATCATTGAAAATGGAACAATTAAAAAAGCAATTAGTGGAGTAAGTTCGATTTCTTCAGATTTAAATTGAAAAAAATGGAATAGCATTAGAGAAGGAACTACAGAAAATGTAATCAAATCTGAAAAAGAATCTAATTGAACCCCAATTTTTGTTTTTGTATTTAATATTTTGGCTAGGTATCCATCAAAAAAATCAAAAACCGAACCTGTTAATACCAAAATCAAGGCTAACTCATAGCCCGTTAGTTTTAAAATTTCAATATCCATGAAAACGAAAACAATAGCTAAACAACCACAAAAACCATTAAGGATAGTTAAGAAATTTGGAAGTATTTTAATTAGTTTCAATTGATAAATTAAGTTTATACTTTTGCAAAGTTAATTATTAATAATTTGAATTTTTTAAAATACGTTCTTTTAAGTATCTTATCTGGTTTATTACTAGGTTTAGCATGGCCCACTTATGGAATTACTCCTTTTATTTTTATAGGTTTTGTTCCTCTGTTACATGTTGCAAAAAGTAAGAGTAAGTTCTCCATTAAAATATTTTTATGTTTTTACCTAGCATTTTTAATATGGAATACAATTGCTACTAGTTGGCTGTATTATGCATCAATTGGTGGAGTTTTATTTGCGGTATTGGTAAACTCCTTACTAATGACAATCGTGTTTAGTTTATTCTTTATCGTATCTAAAAGGATTAATTCAAAACTTAGTTATATATTTTTAGTAAGTTTTTGGTTATGTTTTGAAAAGTTTCATTTGACATGGGATTTTTCTTGGCCATGGCTTAATATTGGTAATGTTTTTTCGGAATTTACTGAATGGATACAATGGTATGAATTTACAGGGTCATTTGGAGGAACATTGTGGGTTTTAATTACAAACATCTTAATTTACAATGTTTTATTAACCGTTATAAATAATGAAAAATCACGTTTATTAATTGGGTCTGTAATTCTATTAATTTTTATACCAATCGCTATCTCAAAAATTATACTTAGCAAGGTAGATTTAAAAGAGGAACAAATCGATGTTTTAGTAGTTCAGCCAAACATAGATCCATATGATGAAAAATACAACAGAAGTGATAATGACAACTTTTTATATATCCATGATTTATTAGAGGAGAATGCGATAAAAAATTCAACAATAATACTCCCTGAAACATTTTTTTCTGATGGAATGCAAATTAATGGGTATGGAACCAATGAATTTTTAAAAAAGCTAAGTTTTTTAAAAGATAAATTCAATTCTGAAATTTTAACAGGTATTGAATTATTTGAAGTTATTACAGATTCAAATGAAATTAAAAATTTTTCAAATAATTTAAATGATGGCAGATGGTTAAACCTGTTTAATAGTTCTGTTTTTATCTCAAATAACATTCAATACTATAACAAATCAAAGCTTGTTGTTGGAATTGAAAAAATGCCCTACAAAAACTTGATTGAACCAATCTTGGGAAATCTTTTAATGGATTTTGGTGGATTAACATATTCAAGGGGTTTTGATAAAGAAAGAAAAAATTTTAAGTCGATTAAAAATTTTCATTTGTCACCAATAATATGCTATGAGTCAGTTTATGGTGAATATGTAACAGAGTATACAAGATCCGGTTCTCAATTATTTGCAATCATAACAAATGATGGTTGGTGGGATGTAAGTGAAGGTCACAAACAGCACCTTTCATATGCAAAATTAAGAGCCATTGAAAATAGAAGAAATATTGTGAGATCTGCTAACACTGGTATTTCTGCAATTATAAATTATAAAGGGGAGATTAAAAATTCTATTGAATACGGAATGGAAGGAATTATTAAAACTAAGGTTGGTTTAATTAACAAAAAAACTTTTTATGTTAGTTACGGTGACTACATTTTTAGAATATCACTATTTTTCTTAATTATAATTAGTTTTCACTTCCTTGCTACAATCATTAAAATTAAATAATTACTAATTGTTTATTATTTTTTTTTTAAAAATTTGTCTAACTCAATTATTCATTTATTTTTGCAAAAAATTGTATTTAATGTACTGGACATTAGAACTTGCTTCATATTTAAGTGATGCCCCCTGGCCAGCAAATAAAGATGAGTTGATTGATTATTCAATAAGAACTGGTGCTCCACTTGAAGTTGTTGAAAATCTTCAAGCAATTGAAGATGAGGATGGCGAAGTTTATGAGTCAATTCAAGAAATATGGCCTGATTTTCCAACCGATGATGATTATCTATGGAATGAGGAAGAGTACTAACTTTTTAAAATTCTAACAAAATCCCCATCAAGTCTCTTTTGAGGCTTTTTTTTTACTTAAATTTGAAATTCATAATGAGTATAATTGATTCAATACTAAATGTTTTTCTTGGAGATAAAGGAAAAAAGGATGTTAAAGAGGTAACTCCTCTTGTTAATTCAGTCATTAAGTTTGAAGATGAACTCTCTAAAATTAGTAATGATGAGCTTAGGTCAATCACTCTGGAGTTCAAGGATGAAATTAAACAATTAAAAGATCCATTTTCATTAGAAATTGAAGATATCAACAAAATTATTGAGAAATCCGAAGATATTGATGATAATAATGCCAGTTATAAACAAATTAAAAAAATTCAAAATCAATACCTAGATAAACTAGATGCTTACTTAAATTCGATTTTACCAAAGGCTTTTGCTGTTGTAAAAGAAACAACTAAAAGATTTAAGAATAACAAAGAAATTAGTGTAAAAGCAACACCATTTGATGAAAATTTATCATCAATTAAATCATATGTAAAATTAAATGGAAATAGTGCCGTTTGGTCAAACTCTTGGGATGCAGCTGGTAAAAGTATTACATGGGACATGATTCACTATGATGTTCAGCTAATTGGTGGTATTGCTCTACACCAAGGAAAGATAGCAGAAATGCAAACAGGTGAGGGTAAAACACTTGTCGCCACACTACCCGTTTATTTAAATGCTTTGTCAGGCAATGGTGTTCATTTAATTACTGTAAATGATTATTTAGCAAAAAGAGATTGTGCATGGATGGCTCCAATATTTGAATTTCATGGTTTAAGTGTGGATTGTATTGATAATTATAAACCTAACTCTTATGAAAGAAAGAAAGCCTATCTATGTGACATCACATATGGAACAAATAATGAATTTGGATTCGATTACCTTCGAGATAATATGGCTCATAAAAATGAAGATAGAGTTCAAAGAGAACATTCATACGCAATTGTTGATGAGGTAGATTCAGTACTTATAGATGATGCTAGAACTCCTCTGATAATTTCTGGCCCAATTCCCCAAGGTGGAAATCATGAATTTAATGAATTGAAATCAAAAATTTCATCTCTTGTACAAATTCAAAAACAACTCGTTACAAAGATCTTAGCAGAATCTAAAAAACTATACAGTGATGGAAATAACGAAGATGGAAGTTTTAAGTTATTACAGGCATTTAGAGGATTACCTAAAAATAAAGCACTGATAAAATTTTTGAGTGAAGAAGGTATAAAACAATCTTTATTAAAAACTGAAAACTTTTATATGCAGGACAATAATAGAGAGATGCCTAAAGTTGATGCTGATTTATACTTTACAATTGATGAAAAAAATAATCAAATCGAATTAACGGATAAAGGAGTAGAACAATTGTCAAAAGATATTAATGATCCAGGTTTCTTTATTTTACCTGATGTTTCAATTGAAATAGCAAATATTGAATCAAAAGAATTAGAAATCGAAAAAGAGGCTGAAGAAAAAGAAAAATTATATTCTGATTTTAGTGTGAAAAGTGAAAGGATACATACTTTAAATCAATTATTAAAAGCATATACACTGTTTGAAAAAGATATTGAATATGTTTTGATGGATAACAAGGTCAAGATTGTCGATGAACAAACTGGAAGAATTATGGACGGAAGACGATACTCTGACGGTCTCCATCAGGCAATAGAGGCTAAAGAAAATGTAAAAATTGAAGATGCCACACAAACTTTCGCTACCATAACACTTCAAAATTATTTTAGAAAATATAGAAAGCTTTCAGGTATGACCGGTACCGCAGTAACTGAGGCTGGTGAATTTTTAAATATTTATAAGCTGGATGTAATGGTTATTCCAACTAATAAACCCATAGCTAGAGATGACAGAAATGATTTGATATATAAAACAAAAAGAGAAAAATATAATGCTGTGATAAACAATGTAATAAATTTAACTGAACAAGGAAGACCAGTATTAATAGGAACAACTTCTGTAGAAATATCAGAGCTTCTTTCAAGAATGTTGGACAGACAAAATATAAAACATAATGTTCTAAATGCTAAACTTCACAAAAGAGAAGCTGATGTTGTTGCAGAAGCTGGAAAAGCTGGGATTGTCACCATTGCTACAAACATGGCTGGTAGAGGTACTGATATAAAGATAAATGATGAAATTAAAAATAAAGGAGGTCTTGCTATAATTGGAACTGAAAGGCATGATTCAAGAAGAGTTGATAGACAATTAAGGGGAAGATCTGGAAGGCAAGGTGATCCTGGAAGTTCACAATTTTATGTTTCACTTGAGGACAACCTAATGAGACTTTTTGGATCTGAAAGAGTTTCAAAGCTAATGGATAGAATGGGTCACAAAGAGGGAGAAGTCATACAACATTCAATGATGACAAAAACTATAGAGAGAGCTCAAAAAAAAGTAGAAGAAAATAACTTTGGCATAAGAAAAAGACTTCTTGAATATGATGATGTAATGAATGTTCAACGTGAAGCTATATATGAGAGGAGAAAAAATGCACTAGATGTAAATAAACTAAAGATTGATGTTGCTGATATGATCTATGACACAATTGCAAAAATTTATGATAATGCTAAAGTTGATAACGATTTTAAAGCTTTCGAATTTGAAATTATTAAGTGTTTTTCTACAACTTCACCTGTTACTAAAACTGAATTTGAAAATGATAATGATGCCAAAGTAATCAATAAGACATATGAAATTGTTTTAAATTTTTACAAAGAAAAAAACAAAGAAAATTCTGTTAAAGTATTTCCTATTGTGAAGAATGTTTATGAAAACCCTCAAAATAAATTTGAAAGAATTGTTGTCCCATTCTCTGATGGTAAAAAAACCATGAATATTGTAACTAATCTTAAGGGTGCGTATGAATCTAATGGTCAGGAATTAATAAATGATTTTGAAAAAAATATATCACTAGCCATAATAGACGATACATGGAAAACTCATTTAAGAAAGATGGATGAATTAAAACAATCAGTACAACTTGCAGTTCACGAACAAAAGGATCCATTAGTTATTTACAAAAATGAAGCTTATGATTTATTTGAATCAATGATATTACAATTGAATACTGATATACTATCATTTTTATTTAAAGGGAGTTTACCCAACACTAATCCAAATGAAATTAAAGAAGATAGACAAACTAGGAGGAGAGAAAAATATAATACATCAAAAGAAGAGGTTCTAAATAGTGATGAGCTGGCAAATAGGAATCGTCAAGTAGGTTCAAGCGCCTCAAATAATCAAAATGCAGTTGAGACTGTTGTTCGTAAAAACCGTAAGATAGGAAGAAATGAGAGAATAAAAATTAAAAACTCTCAATCGGGTGAAATTAAAGATTTAAAATACAAACAAGCTGAGGCTCTGCTACAGTCCGGAAATTGGAATATAATTGAAAATTAAATTTAATGGATATCTTACTTGTAGGCCCTGTTCCACCACTTAGAGGAGGTATTTCAGACTTTAATAATGAATTAATTTCTATTCTAAATAAAAAACACAATATTTTTATTTTATCATTTTCAATCCTTTACCCAAAAGTTTTTTTTCCTGGAAAAAATCAATTACATGACAAATCTGTAGATTTTAAAAAAATAAAAACTATAAATCCTTATAATCCATTTTCCTATCTGATCATTAAGAAATACTTAAAAAATATTAACCCGGATATAATATTATCAACTCACTGGAATCCATTCTTTTCTATGTCATATTCGATAATCAATAATATAGCTCCTAAACAAATTTTAAAAATTGGTTTATTACATAATATTAGTAGTCATGAAAATAGAATGTTAGATAGGTTTTTTACTAATATTTATTTGAGAAGCTTAAATAAATTTGTGACCCTCTCAAAGCATACATTAAGTCAGATTTCTAACAAAAATGGAATTTCTTTATTCCATCCAATTCCTAATTTGAAACAGAAACTAATTGATAAAAATCAAATTATTAAAGATCTAAACATAAAATCAAGTAAAAAAATCTTTTTACACTTCGGAATAGTAAGAAAATACAAGGGATTAGAACTACTAATTAAATCTTTTAAGTTAGCATTTGAAAAAGATAATAATATTCATTTAGTTATTGTTGGTGAGTTTTATGAGAAATTAAAAAATTATCAGTTATTACTAAAAAAATTAGATTTAGAAGAACATGTAACAATACACAATAAATTTGTAGCTGAATCGGATATTAAAAAATGGTTTTCAATTGCAGATTTTGTAATTCAAACAAACCTTAATGCTACTCAAAGTGGAATAATATCTCTAGCTATATATTTTGAAAAAATTATTATTACTACTGCACAAGGTGGGATTAAAGAAATACTTAACGATAGTAATTCATTTATATGCGAGAAAAACTCAAAATCGATAAGTGATAATATTTTAAGGGCAGTTGATTCGAATTTGAAAGAAAAAACTACACAACTAAAAATTTTAAAGAAAAAATTAAATTGGGACAGTTTTTCTAGGCAACTTTTAGACTTTATAAAATGATAAGAAGAATTTTTTACATAATATTTTTTTCTTTTTTGTTTTATTCATGTGAAAAAAATTTAAATCCTAATGTTATAATATTGATGACAGATGACCAAGGTTGGGGAGATTTAAGTATTCATGGAAATACAAATTTAAAAACACCAAATATTGATAGTTTCACTAAAAATGGAGCATCCTTTTCAAGATTTTATGTTAGTCCAGTTTGTGCTCCGACAAGAGCGGAACTACTAACTGGAAAATATTTTGTCAGGACAGGCGTTAATGGAGTTACAAGAGGATATGAAAGAATGAATACTAACGAAAAAATTATTTCCAATTATTTTAAAGAGAGAAGTTATTCCACTGGGCTATTTGGAAAATGGCATAATGGATCTCAGCCCCCGTATCATCCAAATTCAAGGGGATTTGATGAGTTTTATGGTTTTACATCAGGTCACTGGGGTAATTATTTTGATCCTATTTTAGAGAGAAATGGTGAATTAGTTAGAGGAAAGGGTTATATAAATGATGATATTACAAATAATGCTATTTCGTATATAAAAAATTCACCTAAACCCTTTTTCACTTTTATTTCCTATAACACACCCCACTCACCTATGCAGGTGCCGGATAAGTATTCAATAGAGAAAAAAGTTATTCTTAAAGGCAGATATTCAGAAGGAGAAAATGTAGAAAAAACAAAAGCAGCATTAGGAATGATTGAAAATATTGATGAAAATGTTGGAAAAATTATTAAAATTCTTAAGGAAATTGATAAATATGAAAACACAATCATTATTTTTTTGAGTGATAATGGACCAAATGGAAATAGATGGAATAATGAGTTGAAAGAAAGAAAAGGAAGTACTAATGAAGGTGGTGTAAGAGTTCCATTTTTTATTCAATGGCCAAATAAAATTAAACCAGGTATAAAAATTAAACAAGTTACAAGTGCATTGGATGTGTTTCCAACACTAACAGATCTAATTGATAGTCCAACTGGGATAAATTTTGATGGGAAAAGTTTCAAAAAGTATATTGAAAATCCTGATTTATTAGATAATCAAAGAAAAGTATTTTCATTCTGGAATAATAGATTAAGTGTAAGAAATAATGAATATATTTTAGACTATAACGATAATTTATATGACCTGTATAATGATCATAGCCAATATTATGCAATTAATGAAAAAAAAGTAAATGAATATGAGGAATTAAAAAAAGCTAAAAAAATTTGGAGAGAATCAATAAATGAAATAATTAAAAAAAATAAAAGAAGACCATTCACAATTAATTACAAGAATTCTAATCATACTCATCTACCAGCAAGAGATGCTGAGATAACAGGAAAATTACAAAGATCTTCAATACATGCTAACTGTTCGTTTATAGAAAATTGGAAAAGTTCTGATGATTACATTTATTGGGATGTTGATGTGTTAGAAAATGGTACTAAATCTGTTGAATTATATTATACATTACCTAAAGAAAGTGTTGGCACTGAAATTGCTTTAGAATTTGAGAATCAAATCATTAAAAAAACTATTGATGATTTTCATGATCCAAATCTAGAAGGATTTGAAAAAGATAAGATAAAAAGAATAGAATCCTATACCAAGGATTTTAAAAAAATAAATATTGGAGAAATGAGTTTTAAAAAAGGAATAAGCAGACTGAAACTCAAAACAACTATAATAAAAGGAAACAAATCGATAGACTTTAGGTTATTAATTTTAAAAAATAAAAATGAAAAAAGCTCTTAGTGTTATATTAATGATATTTTTTATTCAGTCTAATGCTCAAGACATGAAAGAGGCATATTTTGCATCTGGTTGTTTTTGGTGTGTTGAATCTATTTATGAAAGTTTAATTGGTGTTGAAAAAGTAGAATCAGGCTATTCTGGTGGTTATACTAAAAATCCCACTTATTACACAGTTTTAACAGGGAAAACAGGACACGCTGAAGCCATAAAGGTTTATTATGATTCAAATAAAATTAGTTTTAACGAATTAGTGAAAGTTTTTTTTGGATCACATGACCCAACCACTCTAAACAGGCAAGGACCAGATAGAGGAACACACTACAGATCCATTGCATTTTATAGCAATGAGAATGAAAAAAAGATTATAAATGAAGAAATTAAGCGCTTACTAAAAAACAAAACCTACCCAAAAATTGTTACAGAGGTTAAAAAGTTTGATGTTTTTTATATAGCTGAAGATTATCACCAAGACTATAAAGAAAAAAACCCTAACAATGCTTATATATGGAATGTTTCTGTTCCTAGAATTAATAAGTTTAAAACAAAGTTTTCTGAATTGTTGAAATAAATTTAACTTTTAAGCTTTGCCAATCCAAAAAAATATAATTTGTAAAATAAATAACCTGACAATAGCCCGTATACAGCTCCAAAAATGATATCCGTGGGAAAATGGACACCTAAGTAAATTCTGCTGTAAGAAATAATGGTTGCCCAAATAAATAAAAAAGACATAAATAATCTATAATTCTTTTTTGTATTTAGATAAATAAAGATTGCAAATGCAAATGTGTTAGCAGAATGAGCTGAAAAAAAACCGTAAAGACCACCACATCCCTCCTTGACAATTCTTATTAAATAAGATATCTCAGGATTATGACAGGGTCTTAATCTTTCAAAATAATCTTTAAAAAAATTACTTGACTGATCTGTAAATATTATTAGAATAGTTGCAATCAATATAAAAAAAATTCGATTTCTATTTTTAGGTTTAGTCTCATAAAAAGATAAAAATCCAAGTAAAGAATTATTTACTCTTCCCGGTAAGTAAAATAACATTATAATCAGATATAAAATATACCATGTTTCCTTGTTAGATATAGTGAGCCAAATTTTATCAAAATTATCTGAACCTAATGAATTTAAAAAAATAAATAGAGACTGGTCTAGTTCTAAAATAAAGTCCATTAATCAATCATTTAAGCCATATTTGTCAAAAAGATAAACCAAAGATGCAACTGCGGATGAACCCATTTCTAATTCTCTTTTATTTACGGCGTCGAATGTATCAATTTCTGTATGATGATAGTCAAAATACCTTTGTGAGTTAGGTCTTAATCCAGATAAAACGTTATAATCAGTTCTTAAATTAGAAATATCTGCTCCACTACCACCCTTGATGAATACGTTAATAAAATATGGGGCAAATAATTTTTTCCATTCTAAAATTCTTAAAAAATTTGAATCATTACATGTAAAAGAAAAACCTAAAGGTCTAAATCCACCCGCATCAGACTCAATTGCAAAAATATGATTTAAACCATCTTTGTCTGCAATTTCTTTATACTTGAGTGAACCTCTTAAACCATTCTCTTCATTCATAAATAAAACAACTCTTATTGTTCTTTTTGGTTTATAATTAATTTTACTAAATAAATTAATTAAATCCATTGAATGAACTACTCCAGCTCCATCATCATGACTTCCATCACCAATATCCCAAGAATCTAAATGCCCACCAACTAAAATAACTTCATCAGGGTACATTGAACCTTTTTTTTCAGCAATTACGTTGTATGATTGAGCATCAGGGAGCTGTTTACATTGCTGTCTTAGTAAAAATTTTAGGTCAGGTTTGATTTTTAGTAAACTACTCAATTTATCAGCACCATTAGTACTTATAGCTGCTGCAGGAATTCTTTTGCTTATTGGGAGAGCACCATATGTTAAGCCACCCGTATGAGGAAAATCATCATTTCTCAATGTCATTGATCTTACAATAACTCCAATAGCACCATATTTTGAAGCCTCTAGTGCGCCAAGCGCCCTTTGATCAACCGCAGTTCCATAAGCTGTAAATGTTGTTATAAACTTTGGATCCATAGGACGGTTAAAGAAAACTATTTTACCATCAATTTTTTCTTTCCCTAATAATTTTAGTTCATCAATTGACTTAACTTCAATTACATTTGATTTGATGCCAACAGAGGGTGTTGCAACAGAACCGCCCAAGGCAGCTACTGGAACATTAAAAGTAACACCCGGTTCGGTTTCGATTAAAGCAAACTCTTTCGGTCCTCTAACCCATCTTGGTACCATAACAGGTTGCAACCATACTTTATCAAAATTTAATTTATCTAATTCCTTTTTTGACCATTCCACAGCTAATTGCGCCTCATATGATCCAGAAAGTCTACCTCCAATTTCATTTGATAGGTAATCTAACCATGAATAAGCTTTACTTTCAGTAAAACCAGCCTCAAATATATCTTTGATTACTTTTTCGTCTTGCCCAAAATTATTAAGAGAAATAAAGAAAAATAGAATGATAAATATTTTTTTCATAAACTTATTTACCTGAGAATTTAATAACATCCTTTTCTGTTATATTATCAGACTCAACTAAAATAATAAGTCTCTCAACAACATTTCTTAGTTCACGAACATTACCTGGCCAACTGTAGCTCGAAAGCTTTTTCAATGCTTTATTATCAATGTTAATTAAATTCTTGTCATATTGAACGGAGATTTGATCCAAAAAGAAAGTAACAAGTTCGGAGATGTCATCTTTTCTATCATCAAGTTTTGGGACATTAAGTTCAATAACTGAAATTCTGTGATATAAATCTTCTCTAAACTTATTGGATGAAATTAAATCCTTAACATTTTTATTCGTAGCAGCTATTACTCTAGTATTTACAAAAATATCTTTTTCACTTCCAACTTTTTGTATTTTATTTTCTTGGATAGCTCTTAAAACTTTTGATTGAGCAGATAAACTCATATCTCCAATTTCGTCAAGGAATAATGTTCCGTTATTTGCTGCTTCAAACTTTCCTGTTCTGTCCTTGTGAGCGGATGTAAATGAACCTTTAAGGTGTCCAAAAAGCTCACTTTCAATCAATTCTGATGGTATTGCTGCACAATTAACCTCTACAAAAGGACCATCATTTCTTAAACTATTCAAATGAATTTGTCGGGCAACCAATTCTTTACCTGCTCCATTGGGACCCAAAATAAGTACTTTGGCATTTGTTGGTGAAATTTTAACGATTAAATCTTTTAATTCAATAATTTTTTTGGACTCGCCTACAATTTCGTACTTGCCTTTCTTTAAAGTTTTTTTAACTTTTTTTGTACTTCCAGATTTTGATTTTAATGCGCCTCTAACTGAATTTAATAAATTATTTAAGTCTGGTGGTTTTTCAATATAATCAAATGCGCCAATCCTCATAGCTTTGACC
>CACLUN010000011.1 GCA_902610105.1 uncultured Bacteroidota bacterium | reverse complement strand
GATAGCTATTGCAATTGCTAAAGAACCTAACTTAATAATTGCTGATGAGGCTACTTCATCGTTGGATAGTCTGATAAAAAAAGATATCATCAATCTTTTGATTGAATTGAAAAACGAATATAAGCTCAGTCTTATTATTGTAAGCCACAACTTAAAATTAATATCCAAAATTTCTAATTACGTTTTAGTAATGAATGATGGGTTAATCGTTGAAGAAGGAGCAACCAATAAAGTTTTTAAAAATCCAAATGAGAATTACACTAAAAAACTCATTGATCAAAATAATAAATTAAAAAAAAGTAAAAGAAAGAAAATCATTAAGGCAAATAAAATTCTAAGCATAAAAAATTTAAGGTTATCAATTAAAGGAAAGTATATATTACAAAATATAAGTTTTAAAATTCGTGAGGGAGAAACAATCGGAATAATTGGACAGTCAGGTTCAGGAAAGACAACAATATCAAGATGTATTATTGGTTTTTATAAAAACTATGATGGTAAAATACATTATAGAGGAAAAGAAATAAAATTGATCAACAGATATAATTTAAGCAAAGAAATTCAACTAATTTTTCAAGACCCATATTCAGCATTAAATCCAAATATCAAAATTATAAATCAAATCAAGCAACCAATGAAAGTTCATTTTAAATTAAGTAAAGATGAATTACACAATCAGGCATGTGATTATTTAAAAAAAGTAAAATTAAAAGAAGATTTATATCAAAAATACCCTTCAGAATTATCTGGAGGCGAAAGACAAAGGGTAGTAATAGCAAGAGCTTTGTGCTTAAAGCCGAAGATTATAATATGCGACGAATGTGTCTCTGCCCTAGATAAATCCATTCAATTTTCAATACTTAAATTATTGGATGATTTAAAGAATGAAATGAAACTAACCTATATTTTTATTTCCCATGATCTTGCTCTTGTTAAGGTTATGTCTAATAGAATTATTGTTTTAAAAGATGGTCAAATAGTAGATGAAAATGCTACAAATAATCTGTTTAAAAATCCAAAAAACTATACTAAAAAGCTCATTGATGCAATAATTTAAAATGACCGATGATACTTTACTAATTATTGATTCGCTTTTAAAATATATATCATTAATATTTCTAATTTATTGCTCTATAAACTTTTGTTATAAATTGATTTTAAAAAAACAATATTCAATCAATGATTTTAGGATATCTCTAATTACTTTAATTTTTGTTTTTTTTAAATTTTCAGCCTCTCTTTTGTGGATATTTTCTGATCTAATTTTTGAAGAAAAAAACTTAATAACTTTTATTATTGTTCTATTGGGGTTTTATTTGCACAACAAGGTAGTTGAGTCAAGAAAAAAATTTTTTAGGCTGTTTATTTTCTATTCAATATCAATTTATTTTTTGATGATGAATTAAAAGCAAAAAACACTCTAATAAGAGTGTCTTAGGCTAAACAAACTATGAAAAAACATCAAAAATAAAATTAGTTTAAATTTGTTTCGAATTTTATTAAAGAATTGTTAAAATGAGTTTTGATAAAAATATTGGTGTATTGGGAGCTGGAAGTTGGGGAACTGCTTTAGTTAAAATGCTTTCAGAGAATTGCGATAAAATTTTTTGGTACAGTAGAAACGATATTCAAATCAAAGAAATAATTAAGACAAAAAAAAATCCAAAATATTTAAAAGATTTAGAAATTGATACTGATAAAGTAAGTATTAGTTCAAATTTAAATTTAATTATTGATAATTCAGATATTCTAATCATTGCTATTCCCTCACCTTATGTTGAAAAAAGTTTAAATAAACATAAAACTGCCTTGGCTAGTAAAATTATTTTTTCTGGATCTAAAGGTGTGATTCCAGAATCTCATTTAGTAATTACCGAACATCTCCACAGACAATACAATATACCTTATGGAAATTTGGGTATTTTAAGTGGTCCAACTCATGCGGAGGAAATCGCCAAAGAAAAACTATCTTACTTAACCGTTGGTTCATCAAACGAAGAAATTTCAAAATATTTATCAAAAAAATTATTTTCCCCATACATTCATACATCACTATCGAATGATATAATTGGGATTGAATATGCAGCAACATTAAAAAATATATATTCAATTTTGGTTGGAATTTCTTTTGGCTTAGGTTATGGAGATAATTTTATAAGTGTACTTATTAGCCATTGTACTAAAGAAATGATAAATTTTATAAAATCAATTGATAAAGTTAAGCGTGAATTTAGTCATTCAGTATACATTGGCGACCTATTGGTAACTACATACTCTAAACACAGTAGAAATAGAACTTTTGGTGAAATGATAGGTGAAGGACTACCAGTAAACAAAGCTATATCAAAAATGTCAATGATAGTTGAGGGTTATTATGCTACAAAAAATGCATATGAGATTTCAAAATCAAAAAATATTAATTTTGAGATTATAAAGGTAGTTCATGAGATATTGTATAATAATAAAAATGCAGAACTAGAAATAAAGCTTTTAGCAGAAAAACTAGATTGATGATTTAAACTGATTTAAAAATCTCAAGTCATTTTCATACAAGGTTCTAATATCTTCAATTTGATAAAGAAGCATAGCTATTCTTTCTATGCCGAGTCCAAATGCGAATCCTGAAAATTTTTCAGTATCAATTTTACAATTTTGTAAAACATTCGGATCAACCATACCACATCCCAGTATCTCTAACCATCCCGTTCCTTTAGTTATTCTGTAATCAGCCTCCGATTCAAGACCCCAATATATATCAAGTTCTGCGCTGGGCTCAGTGAAGGGAAAATATGAAGGTCTTAATCTTATTTTGCTTTTTCCAAACAATTCTTTTGTAAAATACAAAAGGGTTTGTTTTAAATCAACAAATGAAACACCCTTGTCAATATATAATCCTTCAACCTGATGAAAAAAACAATGTGACCTAGCTGATATATCTTCATTTCTGTAAACCCTTCCTGGTGATATAGTCCTTATTGGTGGATCATTGTTTTCCATATGTCTTATTTGAACTGATGAGGTATGAGTTCTTAAGAGCCAATCAGGATTTTTATTTATATAAAAAGTATCCTGCATATCCCTGGCAGGATGATGCTCTGGTAAATTAAGAGCAGTAAAATTATGCCAGTCATCTTCAATTTCAGGACCCTCAGAGATATCAAATCCTATTTTTAAAAATATATCGATGATTTTATTTTTAACAATTGATATTGGATGTCTAGATCCTAACTTTATAAAATTTGCTGGTTTAGTTAAATCGTCAAAATTTTGATCCGAGCTTATTTTCGTAAATTTTTTCTTTTGTTTGGACAAAATTTCATTAACCTTCTCTTTAACGAAGTTAATTTTTAAACCAACTTCCCTTTTTTGAGCATCTGGTATTTCCTTTAGTTTTGAAAATAAAAAGGGTACAATTCCTTTTTTTGAAATATATTTTATTCTAAATTTCTCAAGCTCATCACTGTCCTTAAGATTAATATTTTCTAAATCAGCTATATGTTTATTTATTTCTTCTGTCATTAATATTGCTAAAATATCTCAATAAAATTAAATTTTAAAACTTCACCAGAATTTAATTAAATCAAATCCATAGTAAATTATTAATGCGGATACTACAAATCTGAAAAACTTACCTATTAGCATCCATAAAGCAACCTTATAGGTATCTACCTTAAAAAATCCCAGGCTCAGGGCTAAAATATCTCCACCTAATGGGAACCATGTAAAAAATGCAAGTAAACTTCCCCATTTATCTATTTTAATTTTAAAAGCTAAAACCTTTTCTTTTTTAATCTTGAAATATTTTTCTATTTTTTTCCAATTACCTATTCTTCCTACAAAATATGATGTCATTCCACCAAGCCAATTACCAATTGTTGCAACTAAAATTGTAACTGGAAGACTAAAACCCTTTACAATTAATATACCTAAAATAACTTCAGGACTAAATGGAATAACAAATGTGGCAGCTAAAAAACAAGATATGAATAAACCTAAATATCCTAAATCTGTAAAGTATTCCATTAATGTTATAAATTTATACCCTAATAAAATTATACTTTAAATTTTGATTTATATTGATTTAATTGTAATTGTAGTTATACTATATGCTTTTATAAAAGGTTTTTCAAATGGTCTTATGAATGAATTAGCCTCATTTCTTGGATTACTTATAGGGGCTATTATTTCTTACAGTTTCTCAGATGATTTATCTGAAATAATTAATAATTATATAAAAAAAGATTCGCCTCTATATGTCATTTCACCTAAGCTATGGAATATTTTAAGTTTTATTATATTATTTATAACTACTTCTCTTCTATTTACTTTTGCTGGTAAGTCTCTGACAAAGCTCATAAAATATATTTCATTAGGAACAGTTAATAGACTGCTTGGAGGCATATTTAGTTCACTAAAATTTATCATAATAATTGTGTCAATTTCTATGGTAATTAATTACTTTTCTGAGCTATTGTTAATTGAAATAATACCTTTAGATCAAGTCAATAATTCAAAAATTTATCCAGTACTTTTAAAGATTGGTGATTTATTATTAAAATTATTGGACAATAACTCTTTAATTATCTAATTAGCCTGTAGGATGATGAGGTAAGCCACCCTTTATTTCCGTTTTTAAGCTCAATATAACTCCAATCATCAATCTTTTCAATGATATTCAATTTTGTTCCCTCGTGTAAAGTATTTATTTCCTCTGATCTTAAATTTGGTTCTGTCCTTAAGTCCACCTGTTTATCAAATATTATTGCTGGATTGTCATTCACATAATTATTTTTTGAAATATTTGCCGCTATTAAGCTTAAAACAAAAAATAATGTTAATGTTAATGTGGAAATAAAATACCTTTTTTTGTTTAATGGTATTTTACTAATCAAGTACAATATCAAAAATATTACAGCTGTAAATTCAAAAAACAGAAAAATATACTGCCAACTTGGGTAATTAAATAAATTTATAATACTACTAAAAAAAGAATTGATTTGATTCTGAGGCAATGGCTCAATTTTATCAATTAACATGTTTTGTGCAAAAGATAAATTATTAGTTATTTTCTCACTCTTTGGATTTAGTAATAAAGCTTTTTCATAATAAAATATTGAGTTTGCAATATCGTTTAACTTATAGTAGGAATTTCCCATATTGTAATATAGCTCTGATGAATGCTTACCATCCTTTATTATATCACCATAACTTTCAATTGCTTCTAGATATCTTCCCTGATTGTACAGATCATTTCCCTTATCAAATAACTCGGCGTTTTGACCGAGACAAAATGAGAAAAACAACAAGGTTATAATGTTTAATTTCATGACTTTTCAATATTAGATATTACATCAACAGCTTTATCATAATCAACTTTCATTTCTCTAGATGAGGAGGGTGTATATCTAGCATACTCACAACTATTCAAAATTCCAATAAGTGAATCAATTACACTATCAGGAATGTTCTTTTTTGAAAGTTTTAATTTAATTTTTTCTTTTGAAAACTCAGTTGTTTGAAAATCAAATCTAGATTTTAAGAAGTTAAATAACGCTTTCTCCAAAGAGATATAAAAAAGATCTGTATTCGTTATATCATTCTTTGCATTTTCTAAAAACTTATAGGCTAATTTTTTTGCTTCCTCTGCATTCTTCTCACTTTGCGAAATGGACTTCTTATTGGTTTTCAAATAAATAAAAACACAGATAATTAATACTATAGGCAAAAGAATAATATAGTTAATATACTTGTCTAAAATATAATCGCTTTTACTTATGTTATTAAATTCAGAGTTGAGTTCAATAAAATTAAATTGCAGTGAATTTGAAGCAATTTTGTTATCCTCAACAACAACATTACTATTATCATTTGATACAACTGGCCCATCATAAACGTCAACAATTTCTTCATCACTAAATATTGTAGAATACTTATTTAATCTAGGATTAAAAAATGAGAACTTTACTCTTGGAATTGGATACTTACCTTGAAATTGTGGGACAATAGTATACGTATTTGAAATATTTCCATTCATGCCTGCTAAGCCTATTTTTACGCTTTCTGAATATTCTGGATCATACTTTTCCAAAGATGATGGAACAATGAGATCAGGGATTGAAAATAATTTTAAATTTCCAGATCCAGATATTTTAAGTTCAATCTGAAAAGATTCTGTAGCTTTTAATTCATTCTTATTAGAATTTAATGAAATATTAAAATCTCCAACAGCACCAAAAAAATCTTCAGGCTTGTTTTTTGTGGGTAAAGATTTAACGTTAACTGTCTTTTTATTTGATGAAACTTTACTTGATGTTTGAGTGTAAATTATATTTCCAAAAAAATCTCTTCTGTTAGTAGGAACATCAATTGAAACATCTAATGTCATTGGATTAATTTCTAGTTTACCTTCTTTTTGTGGATAAAGCAATGTTTTTTTCCAGGTAACATAATTATAACTCTTCCCATTTAAAGAAGAACGTTTAATCTCTAATCTTGGAACATCAATTTTTTGTGACCAAAAGTTTTTAAATTCTGGCGAATCAATTTCTCCTAAATTTCTGACATTAATTTCTGGGCTAAAAAATAATTTATACACTATAGAAATTGGTTCATTCAAATAGGGATTACTTTTAGATAATTCAGCAACAAGTTGAATATCATCATCAACTAGCGTACTTGTACTGTTTGGAGATGCTGATGAATCAACAGCTTCAACAACTTGAATATCAACTGGTGAAGTTTTATATATATCTCCCTCAATCTCAATTGATGCCTGATCGATCGTAAATCTTCCTCTTTTGATTGGCGATAAAAAATATGAGTATGTTTTTGAAAATGTTCTAGTCCCATTTATCCAACTATTGCTAACAGACTGATTTGGCCCTCCGACAATATTGAAACCATCAAAGTTTGGTGGAGAAAAATTATCACCATCTTTATTAACTTTAAAATCTATTCTTAGGTTTTCATTTACACCAAGTTTGTTTTTACTAACCTCAGCTTCGAACTTAACCTGCGAACATGTTAACGAGCAATAAAAAAATGTGACTACTAATAAAAAAATATTTTTCATTCTACCAATCTTTCTTATTAGGTTTAGGGTTGCCTTTAAACTTTTTCTTATTAACTTTTTCTTGAACTTTTTTCTCCTCTTTGCTCATAGCTTCTAAAATACTTTTTAGTTGCTGAGGAGAAATTTCTTGTTTTGAAGGTTCTTTTTTAGTTTCTGATTTGTTATCCTGTTTTTTATCCTTCTTCTCTTTGTCATCATCTTTACCTTGATCTTTATTTTGATCCTTGTTTTTTTCTTTATCCTTATTATCCTTATTGTCCTTATTCTCCTTATTATCTTTGTTATTATTTTGATTTTTTAATAACTCTTTTGCTAGTACATAATTGTATCTTGTTTCCTCATCATCAGGATTATTCAATAATGCTTTTTTAAAACTATCAACTGCTCCCTGATAGTTTTTGTCTTTCATAAATGTATTACCGAGATTATGATATGCTTTGTGTAGGTCTTCCTTATCATTTAGCTTTTTAATTGATTTGTTATAACTAAATCTTGCCTCATTTGATAAATTATTTTTATATAATGAATTACCTAAATTATAAGGTGCTTTATAATTTAAAGAATCAAAGGAAGTTGCTTTTCTATAATTATATTCAGCATCAGAAAAACGCTCCTTTTGAAATTCAAGATTGCCGTCAAAAACAAAATTATTTGAACTCTTTTTGTCTTCATCTTGAGAAAAGCTGATAGCAAAAATAAAAAATAATGCAGTGAATAATTTAGTTGTTTTCATTGAACAAATTTAATTTTTCGATCCATTTAGTTTTTTTATCAAAAATAAGTGAGTTAACTAAAAATAATAGTAATCCAGCGCCCAAGAACCATTGGAATTGATCTTTAAAAGAGACAAATTGTTTAGATTCAAACTCCTTTTTATCCATTTCTTTTAGTTCATTTATTATTTCATCAACTACTAAACTAGTGTTGTCCCCCTTTATGTATTTTCCACTAGATTGAGTAGCAATTTTTTTTAACAATTCATCGTTTAATTTTGTAATTACTACCTCTCCTTTATCATCTTTTTTATATGACTTTACAATATTATTTTCTTTAATTGGAATTGGTGCGCCTTTAATTGATCCAAGACCAACAGATAATATTATTATTCTACTATCGCTGAGAGTTGAAATAAACTGATTTTCATCATATTCATGATCCTCACCATCAGATAAAATACATAATACCCTATTAGTTTGATTTTCATCATCAAAATATCCTTTCGATAATTCAATGGCCTCAACGATTGATGTACCTTGAGAAGATAACATATCAGTGTTCAAACTTTCTAAAAACATTTTAGCTGATGAAAAATCATTGGTTATTGGTAAAACAGGAATAGCAGTAGATGCATACGCAATGATACCAACTCTATCAGATCCAAGCTTATTGAAAATCTCTGAAACTAATCTTTTAGCTTTAAAAATTCTATTAGGTGCAATATCCTCTGCTAACATACTTTTAGAAACATCTATGGCAAATACTATATCTACACCCTCTCTTTTTACTGTTTTTAATTCAGTTCCAATCTTTGGATTAACTAAACCAAATGCCAAAATGGAAATAACCAGTAAGGTTAAAGATGTTTTTATATATGATTTGGTTGATGACAGTTCAGGGCTTAAAAAACTGAAAGTAGCTTCATCAAAATATTTTTTAATTGTCTTTTTCTGCCAATATTTATTATATAGAAATATTAACGAAATTATAGGTAATAAAATTAATATATATAAGTATGTTATTTCCTCTAGCTGATACATTAAACTATACTTTTAAAAATTATTTTTTTAAAAACAAAATCTACAAATATTAAGCCCAAAGCAATAAAAATGAAAAATCTATATTTCTCTTCTGCATCAGAATATCTAATTTCCTCAACTTCTGTTTTTTCTAATTTATTGATTTCATCATAAATATCTTGTAGACTTTTATTATTGGTAGCTCGAAAATAAAGACCTCCAGTTTTAGAAGCTATTTCTTCCAATAATTGCTCATCAATTTCAACTTTTGTCATTCCAAATCTGAATGATCCATCAGGATTTAAGGCAATAGGCGCCAAAGCATTTCCATTAGACCCAAGGCCAATAGTATATGTTTTAATTCCATAGTTTGATGCCAGGTCAGCTGCTGTTGAAGGATCTATAAAACCAGAATTATTTACTCCATCTGTGAGTAAAATAATCACCTTACTTTTTGCTTTACTTTCTTTTAATCTATTGACTGAAGTTGCCAAGCCCATACCAATTGCTGTTCCATCTTGAATTATGCCGTCAAATACAATATCATTTAATGACTTAATAATGATAGTCTTATCTGATGTGACAGGTGTTTTTGTATAACTCTCACCAGCATAAATTACTAAACCAATTCTATCATTTTGCCTGTCATTAATGAATTCGGCTGCCACACTTTTGAGCGCCTCTAATCTATTTGGTTTTAGATCTTGAGCTAACATGCTAGATGATATATCAACTGCAATAACAATATCAATTCCACTACTTGTTTTTGTTCTCACTGAATTACTTATTTCCTGTGGCCGAGCTAATCCTATGATGATCAAAGCAATTGTAATTAATTTAAGTATATCAAACAATGGATGAATAGTTGCCTTTATTCCAGAGCCAAAATCTGAAGTTGATGACATTTTGAAGGTATTAACTCTAAAATCCCTTGACTTATAAAAAAAATAAGCCATTAAAGGAACTATGATTAATAGCCATAAAAATTCAGGATTATTAAATTCTATATTTCTCACTACTTGTTAAATTTTAATGAATTAATAATTCTGTCTACAATTTTTTGAAGGTTTACATTACCTCTTTCATAAATGATTTCAAGTTTGATTGATAACTTATTTACGACAAATAATATTGTGGAGTAATCCTTTTTTCTATTAAGATTTTGATCATCAAAAGATCCAAATATTTTAACTCCCTTGTCTCCATCCAATGTTTGAAAATCTTCATTTTTAGTTATAACATTAATAAAATTTCTTTCTTTAAAATCATTAATTAATTCATTTGATAAGTCTGAATTTTCATCAATTGGTTTAGTAATTAAATTAATTTCTAAATTTTTATTTAAAGATATAAATGTAAGTTTATTGATTGTTGAGTCAGGAGATCTGTATAATGCATCAGGTGAGTCTACAGACAAATTTAAATCTGTATATGTACTGCTAATCCAGTTTTGTTTAAGCATTTTTTTATCCTCATTAAATACAAGAATTGAGGATAAATTAGGTGGACCAAATAAAATAAAGACTGATGAAACTAAAGATATAAGTATTGATGAAATAGAAAAAATTAGATATTTAGTCTTTCTTCTTTTTTGCATTTCATTTATTTTTTTCTCAATTAATTTTCTTTGCTCATTTTCTTTTTCAATATTATTAGGAATAGATTTTTTTGTATTGACAATAAATGATTTTAGAATTTTATTATCATCTAATGCAGTTTCATTTTTTGGCGAGTATTTAGCAAACTTTACCAAATCAGCATTACTTAATACATCTTTAAAACTTGCAATAGTTTCATCTGAAATATTTATTTTATTGTTCTTTTTTAAAAGATTAATTTTGTCAATTAACTGAGTAGTTGTACTTTCCGCTGCCGAAATTTCTATATCCTTTTCTAGGTAGTCTTTTGCAATTCCAGTGAGTTTTGAATAAAATAATTTGTAATCATCTTGTGATGATAAAATTTCTTTTTCTAAAGTGACAAGATTATCAATTGCATTCTCAAATGGAGTTTTAAAAATGCTTTTATCAAATTCGTAATTAATAAATTTTTTATAAAGTAAAAAAACTACAAGTCCGCCAAGAATTAAAACAAGAATTGAGGTTAAATATTTGATAAATGGAATTCGTTTTTCTTTATTTAAAATAATTTCTTTTATATCAAAAAACTTTTTTGAAACAGTATCTACTTTGATAGTCCTTACATCAATGGGAATCAAATCAGTCAGGTAATCTTTTTCATTGAATAAAATCGTTTGCTTTGGTATTGTAAATTCTCCCTCATCAAAATTTGTTAATTTAAACTTTTTAATCAGGGACTTTTTTCCTTTAAAAAAGGTAGTATCAAGTTTATACTCCTCAGCAATTTCAAAAGGGCTAAAATTATATTTTTCAGGAAATATTATACCCTCAATATTTTCAGACTCAACCTTAATAGAAAATGTAAATTGCTGCCCAACCTTGATGGATGTAGAATCAACATCAGAAAAAATACTTAATTCATCCTGGGAGAAACTACTCTGGAAAAAAAATAATAAAATAAATATTTGATTTAATCTAGCCACGATTTTTAAAATACCCTAATAAAAGTTTTACATAGCTTTGATCTGTCCTACAACTTATAGTGCCTGATCCGTTTCTCTTAAATAAATTTTCAAAATCTGTTTTTCTTTTAATAGATTTTGCTTTGTACTCTGTCCTAATTTTTCTTGAGCTAGTATCGATATATTTCAATTCTAAAGTCTCTTGATCTATCATTGGAACAAAACCAATATTTGGAATCTCTTCTTCAAAACGATCATATATCCTAATTCCTGTTATATCATGTTTTTTACTTGATACTGATAATGATTTCGAGTAATCATTTGAATTAAAATCAGATATAATAAATGCGATTGATTTTTTTGTTACAATGTTTGAGAAAAACTTTAAAGCGACCGAAATATCTGTTTTGGAGCTATTCGGCTTAAACTCAATTAATTCTCTTATTATTCTTAAAATATGTGTTTTTCCTTTACTTGGAGGAATAAATAATTCAACCTCATCCGAAAACAAAATTAATCCTACTTTATCATTATTTTGAATTGCCGAAAATGCAAGAGTTGCTGAAATCTCAGTAACGATATCTTTCTTTATTTGAGAATCTGTTCCAAATGATTTTGATCCACTTATATCAACAATCAACATTAAGGTTAGTTCTCTTTCCTCCTCAAAAACCTTTACAAAAGGTTGGTTATATCTTGCTGTTACATTCCAATCTATTGACCTTACATCATCACCAAATTCATAACCCCTTACCTCACTAAAAGTCATACCTCTTCCTTTAAAAGCACTTTGATACTCACCCCCAAATAAATTATTTGAAAGTCTCTTCGTCTTTATTTCAACTTTTCTAACTTTCTTTAATAGATCTTTTGCTTCCAAAAACTTTCTTATTTATGGTACTTCTACTGCATTAACAATTTTGGTTATTACGTCTAAAGATGTAACATTTTCTGCTTCCGCTTCATATGTTAAACCTATTCTATGTCTTAGAACATCATGAATTACTGCCCTAATATCTTCAGGAATTACGTATCCCCTTCTTTGTATAAAGGCATTACATTTCGCTGCTAATGCTAGATTAATACTTCCCCTTGGTGAGGATCCAAATCCAATTAATGGTTTAAGTTCAGATAAATTATTTTCTTCAGGGAACCTTGTAGCAAAAATCAATTTTAAAATATATTTCTCAATCTTTTCATCCATATATACATCTTTTACTGACTCTTGCGCTTTTATAATTTCTTTGATTGAAACAACTGGCTTAACTTTTCCAAATGATTCATTAATATTTGATCTGATGATTTGTTGCTCGTCATCAAATTCAGGATAAGTAATCACACATTTTAACATAAATCTATCCATTTGAGCTTCTGGTAATGGGTAGGTTCCCTCCTGCTCAATAGGGTTTTGTGTGGCCATTACAAGAAAAGGTAATTGTAATTTAAATGTGTTATCTCCAATTGTCACCTGCTTTTCTTGCATGGATTCTAGGAGAGCTGATTGAACTTTTGCAGGAGCTCTGTTTATTTCATCTGCAAGAACAAAATTCGCAAAAATTGGTCCTTTTTTAATAGAGAAATCATTTTCTTTCATGTTGTAAATCATTGTTCCAATAACATCTGCTGGCAGTAAGTCTGGTGTAAACTGAATTCTGCTAAATGAACCTTTTACAGCTTGACTCAGTGTATTAATTGCTAAGGTTTTTGCTAATCCTGGAACTCCTTCCAATAGAATATGACCTTTTCCTAACAAGCCAATTAATAATCTTTCGATCATGTATTGTTGACCTACTATAACCTTATTTACCTCAGGTAATAATAAATCTATAAATGAACTTTCTTTCTTGATTTTTTCATTAATAGCGCTAATGTCAATTTTACTTTTATCCATAATTATTTTTTTAGGGGAAACAATAGTATTAAAAATTCTTCTTATATAATGTTAAATATTGGTTAAATAAGTTATTACAAAACTTATCTATACAGACCTTTTTTTGATATGTATTCAAAAATTTGATCAGGAACTAGATGTGAAATATCATTATTATTTTTTATTAAATCTCTTATTTCACTAGATGAAATTCGCATCAAGGGGGCATCCGAAAAAATAACTGATTCATGATTTTTTAGTTTATAGTTCTTAGCTTTTTGATTCTCTCTTGGGTATACATAAATCTTACTGTCAAGAATTTTATTATAATTTTTCCAGTTCTCGAGACCAAAAAGATTGTCTTCACCCATGATTATACTAAAATTTAAGTTTTTATAATTTTTTTTTAACTTTTCCAGAGTATCAGCAGTGTAGTTAGGTTTTGGCAAACCGAACTCAATATCAGAATATTTAAAATCTGGCTCATTGTTACAATATTTTTGAGTCATTTCTAAACGAATGGATTGATCAGTTAAATTTTCATTTAGCTTATCTGGATTTAATGGCGTGATAACAAACCAAACTTCATCAAAATATTTACTTAAAAAATATTTAGCAATTTTTTCATGCCCAATATGAATTGGATCAAAAGTTCCAAAGAATAAACCTATTTTATGCATCAATTATTTAAAAAAGTCTGGACTAAATCTAAAATTTCTTTCTTAGCTAGATCTAGTTCATCATTGATAATAGAAAAATCAAATTTATCTTCCATACTAATTTCATATTTTGCTTTACCAATTCTTTCCTTAACAATATCAAATTTCATTCCTCTATCAATTAATCTTTTTTCTAATTCATCAATACTTGGAGGTTTAATAAAGATCGATATAGAATTTTTTAAAAAATATTTCTTTAAACTTATGGCGCCGACAACATCAACATCAAAAATTAAATTATGATTTTTAATCATTTTTTTAACTTCTGATTTTAATGTTCCATAAAAAATATCATTGTAAACTTCTTCAAACTCTATAAACTCACCGTAGTTAATCTTATTTTTAAAAGTTTTAATATCTAAAAAATTATAATCAATGTAATTAGTCTCATTTTTTCTAATTTCTCTGGTTGTTGCGGAAACTGAAAATCTTAAATTCAAATCTTTATTTGATAAAAGAAATTTAGCTAAAGTTGTTTTACCGCTTCCAGATGGTGCACACAATATTATCGCTTTTCCACTCATTACAAAACATTTAAAGATTGTTCTCTAATTTTTTCAAGTGAAGATTTCATTTCAACAACACTATTTTGAATTGCAGAATTATTACACTTCGATCCTATAGTGTTTATTTCTCTACCAATTTCTTGACAAATAAAACCCAGCTTTTTTCCTTTTTCAATCTTATTATTATTTAATATTTCTAAAAAAAATTTAAAATGGCTATTTAATCTCACAATCTCCTCATTTATATCCATTTTTTCTAGATAATAAAACAATTCCTGTTCAAATCTTCCATAATCATTTTCAATATTTATATTTTTTGATTTACTTTCTAGATCCTCTTTTATTCTTTCTTTGTGAGAATTACTATTTTTTTCGATTGTGTATGAAAATTCCTTTAATAAATGAATATTTTTTTCAAAATCTTTCTTAATATTTTCACCTTCTTTTTTTCTAAAATCAACAGCATCATCAATAACATTTTTAATTTTTTCAATAATCACATTGATTTCAGGTTTACTGATTTTAATTTGACCTTTTTCTATAGAATTTGGAAGAGATAATACTGATTTTAACAACATTGACCTTTCAAAATCAGTTATTTTACTCAGATCATCGATATATTTTTTAATTACTTTTTTATTAAAAGTGACTAAATCATTATTAAGTCCAGAAATTTTGATGGTCAAATCTACTTTACCCCTGACAAGTTTATTCTTGGTAATATTATCTATTTCAAGTTCATAACTGGATAATGCAGAAGGAATTGAAATTTTAGAATCAAAATATCTACTGTTTAAAGATTTAACTTCAATATCAATCTCTAAATTTTTAACTTTAAATGAATTTGACCCATATCCGGTCATTGAATGAAGCATGTACAAATTTAAGAAAAACTTAAATAGTCTATTTTAATTCTCTAACCCAAATATTTCTAAATGAAATTTGAGAACAACAATGATTTTGGAGAGCAATTGGACCATCACCGTGTGATATATTTTTAGGTGGTCCTACATTTTCAGTTGTTCCTAAAATTTCTACATGATTGTGAATTAAAACACCATTGTGAAATACAGTGAAATATCCTGATTTAATTTTTTTTCCATCAGAATTAAACTTAGGAGCATCGAAAATAATATCATATGATTGCCATTCTCCAGGTTTTCTAGATGCATTAACAAGTGGAATATATTGTTTATAAACAGAGCCTGCTTGTCCATTTACATAAGTTGGTGACTTATAACTATCTAAAATTTGAATTTCATATCTACCTTGCAAAAAAACTCCACTATTAGATCTTTTTTGATTAGTAAATGATGTATCCTCACTGGTTTTCCACTCCACATGTAACTGAGCTGAGCCAAAATTTTCTTTTGTTTCGATTCCGCCTGTGTCATCAAATACAACTGTCACTGATCCGTCTTTATTAATTTGCCATTCACTTTTATCTTTTCCCCACCTTGGCTTCCATTTTGATAAGTCAGATCCATCAAACAAAATGATGGCATCAGTTGGTGGTGCTGAATCAGAAATTGTATAAACTTCATCAGGAACAGGACCCCAAATTTCAGTATCTTTTGCTTCTTGACAAGTAACTAATACAGGAATAAATAAAAAAATTAAATTTTTTAATCTCACAATCCAAGGAGTTTTTTGATTTGTTCTTTGTCTATTTCAGAGCCAGCAAAATCGTCAAATGATTTTTCTGTAACTTCAATAATGTGGTCAGTTATGAATTTAGAACCTTCTTTTGCACCCTGTTCAGGGCTTTTTATACAACATTCCCATTCCAAAACTGCCCATCCATCAAAGCCATATTGACTTAATTTTGAAAAAATTGACTTAAAGTCAACTTGACCATCACCAGGCGATCTAAATCTACCGGGTCTGTCTTTCCAGTCAAGATATCCACCATACACTCCAGCTTTCCCTGTTGGATTAAACTCAGCATCCTTAACATGAAACATTTTAATGTGATCTTTGTAAAAATCAATAAACTGTAAGTAATCTAATTGTTGTAGTACAAAATGGCTAGGATCGTATAGAATTTTTGCTCTTGAGTGATTATTTGTAGCTTTTAAAAACCTTTCATAAGTAACTCCATCATGAAGGTCCTCTCCTGGATGAATTTCATAACAAATATCAACACCTTTACTATCTGCATGGTCTAATATAGGTTTCCATCTTTTTGCTAATTCTTTAAATCCTTCTTCAACCAAACCCGATGGTCTTTGTGGCCACGGATAAAAAGTATGGAATAGTAATGATCCTGAAAATGAAGCCATAGGAGAGATTCCTAAAAAATTACTCGCATTTATAGCATTAATCATTTGATCAATAGCCCATTTTGTTCTTTCCTTAACATTACCATGAACATTTTCTGGTGCAAATACATCAAACATTAAATCATATGCTGGATTACTTGCCACTAATTGACCTTGTAGATGAGTTGAAAGCTCACTTATTTCCAAACCTTGATCTTTTAAGATTCCTTTTACTTCATCACAATAATCCTTACTTGAACCAGCTTTTTTTAAATCAAAGATTCTAGCGTCCCATGTTGGTATTTGAACAGCTTTATATCCAAGAGTCTTTGCCCATTGCGCAATATCTTTCAGATTATTGAAAGGTTTATCATCGCTACAAAACTGAGCCAAAAAAATTGCGGGACCTTTTATTGTTTTCATTTAAATTAATTTTTCAAGTAATTTCTTTGTAGCAATAATCCCTTCATCTTCACTCATCCTATTGCCTTCAAATTCAATCCCTATATAGCCCTTGTATCCTGAATCTTTAACTATGTCAATCATTTTAGAATAATCTATACTAGTTTCATTACCGCTTTTGTTAAAATGATAAGATTTTGCGCTAACTGCGTGGGCATATGGCATTAATTCCTCTACTCCTTTGTAAATATCATACCATTTTGCACAAAGCCTAGGATTACCATCTAAACAGAAGTTACCAAAATCAGGGAGAGTTCCACAATTATCAATATTTACCTTGCTCATAACATTAGCTAAATACTGACCATTAGAAGATAGACCCCCATGATTTTCAACTACAACATTTAAATCTTTGTTATAATTGCTCAAAATTGAAAGTGATTTAACCGAATTTTCAGTCCATCTTTCTAGATTATCTTCTCCGCTTAAGTTTACTCTCATGGTTTCACATCCAAGCTTGTAAGAAAAATCAATCCATCTTTTATGATTGTCTATTGCTTCAAGTCTTTCTTTTTTGTTGCTAGATGCTAAAGATCCCTGTGAATCAATCATTATCAAAACATTATCTACTTCATAATCTTTTGATCTTTTTAGCAATTCTTTACCCAATTTATCCATTGACATCCTTTGCAGTGTATCAGTGTGTTCAGTATATAAACCAGATACATATTCGATTGCATCAATTTCCAATGATTTGGCTTTCTTAGCAAAATCAAGTGGAAACAAATCACCAGATTTTATGGCTTTATTTAATGACCACTGAGCTAATGAAATTTTGATATCACTTTCTTTGTTTAAAGATTTTGAAAATGTTTGTGTTGGTGTAAATCCAATGAGACTAGAAAGAGCCGTTAGTTTAGCAAAATTTCTTCTTTTCATAAAAATTAGTTAATTGTTTTAATAAATATAGCTATTAAATTTTCATTCAAAAAACTATAAAAATGATAAAGAGCTAATTTTTTCGGTATGTGTTTTGTATTGGATTAATGAATTGTAAATTTGAAAAAAAATAATTATGAAAAAGTTATTATCTCTGTTTGTTATAGTTTTAATAATAAACGGCTGTGCTGGTGAACCAAAAAAGGAAAAATTCTCTTATGAAAGAGTTAAAGAAGAGCCTGTTGAGCAGGTATCTTCTGATGCCATAATTTTAAATTCTAATGACCAAATGCTATTTGACAAAAGCTTATTAAAAGCTAGTGCTGGTGAAGAAATTACATTAGTTCTAAACCACACTGGACAGATTGCAAAAGAGTTCATGGGTCATAATTTTGTTCTTCTCAAAAATGATACGGATGTTGATGATTTTGCGCAGAGAGCAATGCTTGCAAAGGACAATCAATACATTCCTGACGGTGATGAGGCCATAGCTTACACTAGAATGATTGGTGGGGGTGAATCTGATAAAATAACATTTACTGTTGATGAACCAGGAACCTATGTTTACATATGTACATTCCCTGGACACTACCAAATTATGAGAGGTGACTTGATAGTAGAATAATGAAGTTTAATACTAAAACAATACATGGTGGGCAAATAAAAGAAAAAGCCTACGGAGCTGTAATGCCCCCAATATATCAAACATCTACATATTCCCAAAAAAGTCCTGGAGAACACAGTGGTTATGAATATAGTAGAACTCAAAATCCCACTAGACATGCCTTAGAAAGGTCCATTGCTAGTTTAGAGAATGCCAAATACGGGTTAGCTTTTAGCTCAGGTCTTTCTGCAATTGATGCAATAATGAAATTATTCTCACCTGGTGATGAAATTATTTCTACTAATGATTTATATGGAGGTTCTTATCGTCTTTTTGAGAAAGTGTTTAAAAAATTTGGATTAAAATTTATTTTTATAGACCTAAGAAATCTTGATCATATTGAAAAGGTAATTACATCAAAAACAAAATTGATTTGGGTAGAAACACCTACAAACCCAATGATCAACATTATTGATATTGGGCGTCTTTCAAAAATTTGTAAATCAAATAATCTATTATTAGCAGTAGATAATACATTTTCAACACCATTTTTACAAAAGCCAATTGATCTAGGTGCTGATATTGTAATGCATTCAGCAACAAAGTTTTTAGCGGGCCACAGTGATGTAATTTTAGGATTACTGGCATTATCAAATGATGAACTGGCTGAAAAATTGTTTTTTATGCAGAATTCAAGTGGAGCAATTTGTGGACCTATGGATTCATTTTTAACATTAAGGGGAATTAAAACGCTTCATGTAAGGATGCAAAGACATTGTGAAAATGCAAAAGTAATTGCAAAATTTTTAGAAGACCACGATAGAGTTGATAAGGTTTATTGGCCAGGATTTGAAAATCATCCCAATCATGCTATTGCTAAAAATCAAATGAGTGATTTCGGTGGAATGATCTCATTTACTATAAAAGGTGATTTTGATTTAGTAAAAAAAATTACAAGTAGTTTTAAAGTTTTCACTTTAGCTGAATCTTTGGGGGGTGTAGAAAGTCTAGTTAATCATCCTGCAACTATGACTCATGCATCAATACCAAAAGAAGAGAGAGATAAAATTGGAATAGTTGATTCACTGATTAGATTAAGTGTAGGAATTGAAGATATATCTGACCTTCTTGATGATATCAAACAAGCAATTAATTAATTATGATTATTTTTATATAAATCATTGTAAATGAGTAAAATAATTAATGATTTTATTAAAGAAATAAGCAAAAGAAATTCTCATGAGCCTGAATTTATGCAAGCTGTAAAGGAGGTTTCTGAGGATTTGATACCATACATTGTAAGCCAAAAAATATATCGTGGTAAAAATATTCTATTGAGAATGATTGAACCTGAACGGGTGGTCATGTTTCGAGTTAATTGGATTGATGATAGTGGAGAAGTTAGAGTTAACAGAGGATACAGGGTTGAAATGAATTCAGCCATCGGCCCTTATAAGGGTGGTTTAAGATTTCATCCAACTGTAAATTTAAGCATACTAAAGTTTTTAGCTTTTGAACAAGTTTTTAAAAATAGCTTGACAACTCTTCCTATGGGTGGAGGAAAAGGGGGTGCTGATTTTGATCCAAAAAATAAATCTGACGGAGAAGTTATGAGATTTTGTCAAAGTTTCATGACGGAACTATACAGACATATTGGGCCAAATACTGATATCCCAGCAGGGGATATTGGAGTTGGTGGGAGAGAAATAGGATATTTATTTGGTCAATACAAGAGATTAAAAAATGAATTCACAGGTGTATTAACAGGAAAAGGAGTTTCATGGGGAGGTTCCCTTATCAGACCTGAGGCAACTGGATATGGTACTGTATATTTTGCAGAGGATATGTTAAATTATATTGGCGATAGTATTAAGGGAAAAACTGTAACTATTTCTGGATCTGGAAATGTAGCTCAGTATGCTGCTGAAAAATGTATTCAACTAGGTGCAAAAGTCATAACCATGTCAGATTCATCTGGGTACATTCACGATAAAGATGGTATTGATGAAAAAAAATTGAAATCAATAATGGATATAAAAAATAATGAAAGAGGTAGAATTTCAGATTACATTAAAACATATCCAAAAGCTGTTTTTAAAAAAAATAGAAAACCTTGGGAAGTTAAATGCGATGTTGCTTTTCCTTCAGCTACACAAAATGAGTTAGATGGGGCTGACGCCAAATTACTTATAAAAAATGGTTGTAAATGTATAGCAGAGGGTGCTAATATGCCTTGCAACCCAGATGCAATTAAAGTTTTTAAATCTGAAAAGCTTTTATTTGCACCTGGGAAAGCTTGCAATGCTGGAGGAGTTGCTGTTTCTGGACTAGAAATGGCACAAAACTCACTACGATATTCATGGTCTAGAGAAGAAGTTGATGAAAAACTAAAAGAGATTATGATTAAAATTCATAAAAAATGTTTAAAGCATGGTAAAAGTAAAGGCTACATTGATTATGGTAAAGGGGCAAATATTTCAGCGTTTATTAAAGTTGCCGATGCAATGTTAGCTCAAGGAGTTGTT
>CACLUN010000010.1 GCA_902610105.1 uncultured Bacteroidota bacterium | reverse complement strand
ATAATTTGGGGTAGCTCTTTTATTCTTATAAAAAAGGGCTTAGTTGGCCTAAATCCATTTTGGAACCTTTTTCCCAGTATACTTAATTAGTTATGGACAAACTGAAATTGAAAGCGGATTAGCATCAATAATCACAACAGTAACGCCAATAAACACTTTGATTATTGGAATTATTTTTTTTAGTTTATCATTTTCAACTAAGCAAATATTTGGTTTGTTTATAGGGCTATTAGGTTCAATATTACTACTTTACGAGGCCAAAGAAACCAACTCAGATACTAATATTTTTTATTCTTTTTTTGTGTTTATGACTACTGTTGGATATGCTGCATCTGTTAACTTGATAAAAAAATACCTTACAGAAATACCACCTGAGGCTGTCACGGCTGGTATATTTTTATCCATATCGCCTCCGGCTCTTTTAGTATTAATTTTATCTGATTTTAGCTCATTAAATTTTTATGATACAAAAGTTATAAACTCAATATTATTTGTTTTTATCTTAGGTGTAATTAGTAGCGCAATAGCTCAGACTTTATTTAACAAGTTTGTAAAAATAGCATCTCCACTTTTTGCATCAGCAGTGACATACACAATGCCTATAGTTGCAATTTTTTGGGCACTATTGGATGGAGAAGTATTAACAATAATGCAATATTTTGCAGCAGCAATAATACTAATTGGTGTTTATATGGTAAACAAAAAAAAGACTAGTTAAAAAAGTCATCATCAATTTCTTCATTTACAATTACCTGATCTGCTTCAATTACAATTGTCTGTGGACCAGTAACTATTTCAGTCTTGAAGGCAAACTTAATACCATCAACTTCTTTGTAATCAGAAAATTTAGTCACTGTAACTATTTCATTTCCCATTGCAGAAGTAGTTTCTTCTGTCATGACTAATAGGCCAGTCTCTGCATCATAAAATCTGAACGAGTTGTCTTTAACCTTGATTTTATAGATATCTTTCCCATCAACAGGTGACAAGCTAACAATTTCCATACCTGATGAATCCAAATAAGTTTCTTCAAATAATCCTAATTTTTCTTTTTCAGCGTTTTTCTGATCATCTTCGTATGCTATTTTTTGACCCATTTGTTCAATGTATCCATCTTCGCCATTAAATTTTTGGGTCATCAAAGTTCCCATTCCCGCTACTGACATTTCCATTGATGATTTATTTGGAAATTTTTCCTTTATTGTAGCACTAGGCTTAAATGGTGCTCCAGGAATAGTAACAGCTGCAGTGATAGTTATCGATTTAATTGAATTTAATTTTTCAGCTCCTCCAATTGATTCAATGTGTTTGTCAAAAATATCTTTTACTTTTATATCATCGCTAATTTCTTTTTTAAACACAGGTTTATCTACTGAATTCCCATATTTGTCATAGTAATATACCTGTAATTTATTTCCATTAAACTCAATATTTTCAAGTTTATCTGCAATAGCAGAACCTTTTCCTGCAACTATTATCTGACCATTTTCTAGGTCAAAGTATTTATTTGCTGTATTTCTTACCTGCTCAATTGAAATTGAGTTAATTTTAGATAAATAATTTTTATAAAAATCTTTACCTAAGTTTTCTGTTTTTATTTGAACTGAATAATTTGCTACTGTTGATGGGCTCTCGGTTGCAAGGACAAAGTCTCCAAAATATTTTGCTTTAACGTCTTCTAATTCATTTAGTTCAACATCAAATTTTTTAATTTTTTTTATTTCATTTAATATTTCAATAACAGCACTGTCAGTAACCTGTTCACGAGTATTGGTAAATGCTCTAAATCTACTGTCTAAATATTTACTAGTTCCAAATGAGGATCTTGCCACATATGTGTATCCTTTATTTTCTCTAATTTGTTGCTCTAATCTATTCTCAGCACCTCCTCCTAGTATCTTGTTCGTAATAAGTAGAGAAAAATAATCAGGATTATTCTTCCTAAGATTTATAAGATTTTGAAATGATATTTCAGACTGTATTGCATTAGGCATGTCAATAAAATGAATAGCTGTTTTAGATGGTGGATTAGATAAAAATTTAGAATAAGTGATTTTACCCTTTTTCCATTTTTTAAATAGTGTTTCAATTTGTTTTATTGTAGTATCAACGTTGAAGTCACCAACAACAACCATGTAGGAGTTATTGGGTTTAAAGTTTGATCTAAAAAACTTTTCAATGTCATCAAATTCAATATTATTTATAGATTTTTCTGTAGCATATTCACTTCTTGGGTGGTTTTTACCATATGCAAGTATATTAGCAACTCTACGTGCAGCAGCTGGTACACTATTTTCATCGGATTTTATTCCCTCTATTAATCTTTCCTTTGATTTAATGAATTCTTCATTATCAAAAACAGGATTAAATAATCCGTCTGAGGCCATTTCTAGTAATTTTGGGAAAAATTTTGAAAGTGATGATCCGAAGGCACCTGTAGCACTTAAATTTAAGTTAGCTCCCATAAAGTCAATCTCATCTAAAAATTTATCTTTTGATATGTTTTTTGTACCCTTTCCGAGCAATGATGATGTTATTGATGATATACCTGCCTTTTCTCCCTCAAAAATAGGTTGACTGTCAATAAATAGATTAAAGAAAACTCTAGGTAGCTTACTATTTTGTACAAGTATAATTTTTAAACCATTTTTAAGTTCATACTCTACTGGTTCTCCTAAATTGATTTCTGGCGATGGTCCAGATGAAGGGACTTTAGATCTATCAAATTGTGAGTAAGAAAATAGACATATAAAAAAACTAATTGTGTATATAATATTTCTCATTTTATTTTTCATTAGGTAGATATTCAACTTCAATTCTTTGATTTGGATTTAGGTATTTATTTGCGACATCTCTCATTTCTTCTCTTGTGATTGACATGTAGATATTAATTTGGTCATTAATTAAATTAACATCATCATAAAGCATATGATATGTTGCTAATGAACTAGCAATTCCTTCAAAAGATGCGTTTGAACTTACAAACTGGCTTTCAATCTTATTTCTAATCTTTTCGAAATCTCGTTCAGTTATTAGTTCATTCTGGATTTTATAAATTTCCTCATCAATTTCTTTGTTCATTTCATCAAATGTCTTTTCCCCCATGGGCAAACTAAAAACAATATAAATACCATAATCTTCCTGTGATAAATTAATTGCCTGTACTGCCAATGCCATTTTCTTTTCATCAACAATTTTCTTAAATAATTTTGAACTTTCTCCATCACTTAAATATGTAGATATCATATTTAATACCCAAGAGTCTCTCTCATTTTGGGCTGGAGTCCTGTAAGCAAGAACATATGCAGGTATTTGTATATTTTTATCATAAGATTTTACTCTCTTACTTTCGTTAATTGGTTTTTCTTTGGGAAAGTTTCTTTCAACATCTTTTCCCCTTGGAATATCACCAAAATATTTTTTCACTAATTCCAATGTTTTATCAACCTCAATATCACCGGCAACAACCAAGACCGCGTTATTAGGTACATGAAATTTTTTATTAAATTTTTTGTAGTCTTCTTCAGTTGCAGCATCTAAGTGTTCCATTTTCCCAATAACAGTTCCCTTGTAAGGATGTACTTCGAATAGATTTTCAGAAACAACCTCAATTAATTTTCCATATGGTTGGTTTTCTCCACGTCTTTTTTCTTCTTTTACAACCTCGTTTTGAGTATTTATTCCTTTTTGGCTGACAACTGGGTGTAGCATTCGCTCAGACTCAAGCCAAAGGCCAATTTCAAGTTTATTGGATGGGAATATTTCATAGTAATATGTTCTATCTGCAGTAGTATTAGCATTAAAAGTTCCTCCATTTGAATTTATAATCTGATTCCAACCTCCATATCCACCATCAATATTTTTTGTTCCTTCAAAAAGTAAATGTTCAAAAAAATGAGCAAAACCAGTTTTGTCTTCGTCCTCATCTTTTGCACCAACATGATACATAATTGAGGTTACTACAACTGGGGCACTATTATCTTGATGTAAAATCACATCAAGCCCATTATCAAGGGTGTATTTTTCAAAATCAACGGATTGTGAATATGTATATACACTGACTAGTATCACTAAAATATTTATAAAATTTTTCATAGAAACTTGAAATTAATAATTAATAATAACAACTTAAGTTCAAAATATAACGATAACTAAAATTAATAACTTTATATGGTATAAAATGTTATTCAATCATAACATTTGAAAATAATTATAAATCTGTATATTTGCCCCGCAATTATTGACATTTCATCAATATTGCAATATAATAATTATGAATGCTATTGTTAAAATTTCTGGAAAGCAGTTTAAAGTTGAAAAGGATACAAAGTTATTTGTCAATAAATTAGATGCTAAAGAAGGTGAAAAGGTAACCTTTGGTAATGTCTTGTTACTAGATAATGGATCTAAAGTTGTTGTTGGAAAGCCTATTGTAAAAGATGCAACAGTGGAAGCCAAAGTTTTAAAGCATTTAAAGGATGATAAAGTAATTGTATTTAAGAAGAAAAGAAGAAAAGGCTATAAAGTTAAAAATGGACATCGTCAAGCACTAACTGAAATTATTATTGAAAAAGTTTCAGAAAAGACTGTGAAAGCGAAACCAGCAAAAAAATCAGCTGAGGACAAATCGTCAAAAACTAAAAAAGCTGCACCAAAAGCTAAATCTAAAAAGTAAAATAAAATGGCACATAAAAAAGGAGTAGGTAGCTCAAAAAACGGTAGAGAGTCAGAATCGAAACGATTAGGGGTTAAAATCTTTGGAGGTCAAAAAGCAATAGCTGGTAATATTATTGTTCGTCAAAGAGGAACTAAGCATAAGCCTGGTGATAATGTTTATTTGGGAAAAGACCATACTTTACATGCAAAAGTTGATGGAATTGTAAAGTTTACAAAGAAAAAAGACGACAAATCTTTTGTATCTATTATTCCAGAAGCCTAATCTCATAATTTATATCTTTAGGACTTACAATGCCAGTTATAGTCCAAAAATCACTGTTTAATTATACCTCTTTATCAATCTGGAGCATAAAAGAGTCATTGAATTTTTTTTTATCAAACCTACGTTTAACTAAAAACTGTGAGCAAAGGCTAGATAAGTTAAGATCTGATGAAATGAAAAAACAGTTTTTGGCAGTTAGAAAATTAATTCAATTAAATGGAATTAGTTTAGATAGTCTAAGTTACAGCCCTGAAGGAATACCTTTTCTTAAAAATGAAAAAAATATTTCAATAAGCCATACTAAAGGCTTTAGCTCTATTGTCATTTCTCCAAAACCTGTAGGGATTGACATCCAAGACTTTAGAGATAAAATTTTAAATATCTCTAAAAAGTTCATAAATTCTAAAGAAAGAGATTTGATAGATCCTAGTTCAATCAAAGAATTGACTTTAGTTTGGTGTATAAAAGAGGCAACATATAAGGTTTATAGAAAAACTGGTTTGGACTTTAAAAATGAAATTAAAATTCAATCAATTTCAAATAACTTATCTCATTCGATAATCGAAGTTGAAAAATTAGATAAAAAATATTTTTTTGAGTCATTTAATATTACAGAGTCAGATTACATTTGTTCAATAGTTCAATCCAATGAATGATATAATTAATTACTTATTTCAACAATATTCTAGCTATTCACAGCTTGATGTGGGTCTAGAAATTTTTGCGGTAATTTTTGGTTTTTTGTCTGTTTGGTTCTCAAAAAATAATAATGTATTAGTTTTTCCTACTGGTTTAGTGAACACCTCTATTTTTGTCTATTTGTTGTTCAAGTGGGAGCTTTTGGGGGATATGGTAATAAATGCATATTATTTTGTAGTTAGTATATATGGTTGGTATTATTGGACTCGAAAAAATAACAATGAATATACAGCTGTAACTAAGATCAATATTTCTGATAAAAAAATTATCATACTGATAGCAGCTCTGTCCTGTTTACTTGTTTCATTAATGTATACTTACTTTGATAAGTGGAGTGGAGTAGTTTCTTATGTTGATATTCTTACAACCTCAATATTTTTTGTTGGAATGTGGCTGATGGCAAAACGAAAAATTGAAAGCTGGATTTATTGGATAATTGGTGATATTATTTCAGTTCCTCTTTATCTTTACAAAGGACTAGCTTTCACAAGTTTTCAATACTTTATTTTTACCTTTATTGCTATTGCAGGATACTACAAATGGAAAAGTATTTACAACAGGAAAAATCGAATTGCTTAAAAGTTGTTTTATTTGGACCTGAATCTACAGGAAAATCGTCTTTGGCTAAAGAATTAGCACTACACTATAATACCAATTATATTGAAGAGTATGCTAGACATTATTTACAAGAAAAATGGGATAACTCTAAAAAAATTTGTGAATTAGATGATATAATACATATTGCAAAAGGGCAAATAAAAAGTGAAAATCTAATATCAAAAAAAACTGATAAGATATTATTCTGTGACACTGATTTATTGACCACTGCCACATATTCAAAATTGTATTTTAATGATTATTGTGATCCTTTACTTGATAAATACTCAAAGCTTAATTATTATGATTTATATCTTTTAATGGATATTGATATTCCATGGATAAAAGATGACTTACGTGATAGACCTAATGACAGAAAAGTTTTCTTCAATACTTTTAAAAAAGCACTTGAAACAAATAATAAAAATTATTTTACTATATCTGGTTCATATCGAAAAAGAAAGCAAAAGGCAATTGAATTAATAAACAATTTGTTAAATTTGCAGTGATTTTCAGAAAGAATGTCAAAAAAACTAGTTATTTCCCTTTTTATTTTTGCTGTATTTATTCCCTATATAGCTCATGTATCCCACATATTTATGCATTCTCATGAACATACTCATGACCATACTCATGATCATGAGCATTTTCAAAATGTTATTAGTGAAATGGAAGAGGATTGTGTATTATGCTTGATCTTAAGTAATCCACTAAATCATTTTCTAATTTCATTTTCATTGATATTTATAGGTTTAGCTTATAACTGTAAAATTCTATTTGAAAATTTGAATCTTAAATCTTCAAACCTATATTTAATTTATTTACGTGGGCCGCCTAGCTTTTAATTTTATCAAAACAAAAATTAAAATCAATTAACGTAAATAAATAAAAATGAAAAAAATATACAATATAATTTTAGGATTATTATTTATTCTAAATATAAATCATACACATTCACAAGAAGCTACCAATGATACAATCGTACCAGTATCACTTGAGGGCGTTGTTGTATCAATACCTTTTAGTAAGTCTCTTGAAAATAATGTAATTAAAGTAAATAAAGTAAACTTAGGAGAACTAGGCTTTATGAAAAGTCAATCAATTCCTAAAGCACTTTTTAACACGCCCGGTATTTCATTTATAACAACTGGACCTGGCATTCAAAAACCATCTATTAGAGGTTTAAATGGTAACAGAGTTGTAACTGTATATCAAGGAACAAGATTTGAAAATATGCAATGGGGAGATGAACATGGTTTAGAAATCCATACATCTGGAATATCATCAATCGAATTAATTAAAGGTCCATTGTCTGTTTTATATGGAAGCGATGCAATTGGTGGTGTATTGTACATTACACCTGAAGATTATCTTTTGGAAAATGATTTCAAGGTAGATATTGAAAGTTTATATAACACCAATTATTCTGGAATAAATTCATCCGTAGGTATAAATACTACCATGAATAAATTTAGTTTGCTTGCTAGGGCAAGTATAATTGATGCTGGTGATTATGAAAGCCCTGATGGGGTTGTTGAAAATACTAAATTTGATATGACAGATTTTAAATTTGGTATTGGCTTCAACTCAAAATCTTTTTCCTCAGATTTAAGAATGAACTTTAACAGCTCAAACCTAGGAATTCCTCACAGTGATGAACATGATGATCATGAAGATGACCATGGAGATGATGATCACGACGATGATCATGATGATGAAGATGATCATGAAGATGATCATGAAGATGAGCATGGTGATGAGGAGGAAAGTTATCAAGAACTTGAAAACACTGTAATTAGCTGGAAAAACTCTATCATGTTTAATAAATCAGAACTTGTTGTAACACTTGGAATTTCTGATAACCTAAGAAAAGAGTTTGGGCATCATGATGAAGAAGGTCATGATGATCATGACGATGATCATGATGATGGGGATGATGATGATCATGACGATGATGATCATGATGAAGATCATGAGGGTGAAGCTCATATAGATATGCAACTTCAAACAACATCATTAGATTTAAAATATATGTTTCCAAAAGGTGAGAAGTTTAATCTAATTATTGGTGGAAATATAATGAATCAAGAAAATAGCAATTTTGGAGAAGAGGAATTAATTCCTAATGCTGAGAAAAGGGACTTTGGTATTTACGCAATCTCAAACTTTAAGTTAAATGGTTTAGATTTATTGATTGGACTGAGAAGTGACCAAAGAGATATTGAATTATCTTCATTTAATAAATCATATTCAAGCTTTACTTCATCTTTTGGATTAAAGACTAATATGGGTAAATCTTCAGTGCTAAGATTAAATTACTCCAGTGGTTTCAGAGCACCGAATTTGTCTGAATTATTTGCTGATGGGGTACACCACGGAGTAGCTAGATACGATAAAGGTGATCCTAATTTGGGAGTTGAAAAAAGTAATCAAATTGATGCTTCATTTAATATATACTCTGAAAAAACTACTTTTGGATTAGATGTGTTTAACAATTCACTTAATAATTATATATACATAAAACCTGCTGGAACCTCAATTGAAGAAATGCCACTATATAATTATGTTCAGGATGATTCCAATCTTTTTGGGGTTGAATTAACTCTATCTAAAAAAACTAATTTGAATTGGCTTTCATATAACACTTCTCTAGAATATCTTCAGGGAAAAATTAAAGATGGGGGTGATCTTCCAATGATTTCACCTTTAGCTTTTAAAGTGAATTTTAATTTTGATTTCGAAAAATCTGGAGTTTATGAAATTGGCTTGTTAAGTAAAGGAAGTCAAAATTCAGTAGCTGATTTTGAGACACCGACTGATTCTTACAGTTTGGTTGATGTATCAGGCTCTTATGTTTTAAAAGCTGGAAATAATGATTTAGACTTATTTTGGGAAGTGGAAAATTTATTTGATACTGAATATGTTGATCACTTATCAAGATTGAAAAATTTAAATTTACATGATATGGGTAGAAATATCTCTGTAGGTTTGAAATATTCCTTCTAGTATGAATTAACTCAAAAAAAAGGGCCTTGTGCCCTTTTTTTTTTAACTTTGTTATGAATTTGGGGTGCTTAGGCTGAGATTATACCCATTGAACCTGACAAAGTAATTTTTGTAAGGAAAATGACACTCACTTAATTATTACCCCGTTAATATTATAATTATGAAAAAATTTTTATTAGCGGTGTTTCTTATTTCTAATTTTATTAGTTCACAAGAAATTATTAATGATACGCTACAAACAACATTACAAGACTTAGATGAAGTCATAGTTAAAGGTATTCGTGCTAAATTTTCGTCACCAATTAGTTTTACAAACGTTGATAAAAAGGATTTAGAATCAAAAAATCTTGGACAAGATCTTCCAATTTTATTAAATTTTTTACCATCTGTTGTTACAACATCTGATGCAGGTGCTGGAATAGGTTACACAGGAATTAGGATTAGAGGAGTCAGTCCACAATCTACAAATATCACAATAAATGGAATTCCATTTAATGATCCTGAGTCAATGGGTACATTTTGGGTTAATTTACCAGATTTTAGCTCATCAATTGAAAGCCTACAAGTTCAACGAGGTATTGGGACATCAACAAATGGCTCTGGCGCTTTTGGAGCAAGTATTAATATTTTAACGGATATTGTTTCAGATCAACCTTTTGCTGAGCTATCAAGCAGTTTTGGAAGTTATAACACACTAAAAAATACGATTAAGTTTAGTACGGGGAAGATTAATGATCATTTTGAGCTATCCGGGAGGTTATCAAAGATTGATTCTGATGGATATGTTGACAGGGCCTATTCTGATCTTAAATCATACTTTATCCAAGGTGCTTACACAAATGGAGGTACATTAATCAAGGCTATATCATTTGGTGGATATGAAAGAACGTATCAAGCATGGGATGGCTTATCTATGGATCAAGTTCTGGAAAATAGACGTCAAAATCCACTTACTTATGAAAATGAAATCGATAATTATAAGCAAGATCACTTTCAGTTGCATTGGAATGAAAAAATAAATAATTATTGGTCATTTAATTTAGGATTAAATTACACCTATGGAAGAGGTTATTTCGAACAATATAAAGAGGAGGAGGATATTAATACATATGACGGAATTGTTAAATCAGATATTGATAGTAATGGTAAAGAAACCGGAACGACAGACCTAATAAGAAGAAGATGGTTAGACAATGATTTTTATGTTTTAAATAGCTCAATTAATTATATCAAGGATAAGATTGACTTAACGTTAAGTAGTTCTTACAGTTCCTATATTGGAGATCATTACGGAGAGGTAATTTGGGCTCGTAGTCTTAGTAATATTGGTGAAATAAGGGATAGGTATTATGAGGGTCTTGGTAAAAAAAAGGACTTAAGTTTTTTTGCTAAACTGCTGTATTCTCTTAATGAAAAAACAGAATTATATACTGATGTACAGTTTAGAGGAATAAAATATAATACATCTGGAATTACATCAGATTTGATCAATATGGTTTTAGATAAATCATACAATTTTTTCAATCCCAAAATTGGATTATCCTATAAGTTGAACTCAAGTTCATTAATTTATGCTTCATACGCTCGAGCGAACAGAGAACCAAATAGAACAGATTTTGAAAGTAATTCCGACATTAAGCCTGAAAGGTTAAATGATATAGAAATAGGATGGCGGTTTAGAAATGAAAATATTCTACTTAACCTAAATAGTTACTTTATGCTTTATGACGAACAGCTAGTTTTGACAGGCGAAATCGATGATGTTGGGAATCCTAAAAGAACAAACAGCGGCTCAAGTTCTAGGATTGGATTAGAAATTGAAAATTTAATTAAATTATCAGATTTATTTTCAGTACAAACAAATATTACTTTAAGTTCAAACAAGAACAAAAATATATTTTCAATGGTTGATGGGGCATTATATAATTATGGAAAAACAAACATTTCTTTTTCCCCATCATTTATTGGTTCAAATAGTCTTAACTACAAATACTCTGAAAATTTAAGCTTTACTTTTTTATCTAAATATGTTGGTAAACAGTATATGAGTAACACTGATCAGCCTAATTCAATTCTTGATAGTTATTTTGTGAATGATATGGGTATTTCATATTTCTTAGAACCAAATAAAATTTTTGAATCTATTTCAATTAATTTATTAATAAATAATTTGTTTAATAAAGAATATATCTCAAATGGATATTATTATACATATGATGATACATGGAGTACTCCAGGTCAGATAAGAACATTAGATGGTGCTGGATATTATCCTCAAGCCACAAGAAATTTTTTAGCGGGATTTACTTTTAAATTTTAGTTGTAAATTCTGAGGCTGTTACCAATTCGTTCAGTTTTGTAACGAATTAATGGGTAATTTGATGTGGTATTACTGTTGAGTAATTGTCCAGTAGCAAGACTATATATGTTACCTACACAATTACATTTTGCTTGAACTCCGTCAATTTCAAGTTTTGGGCAATCATCTCTTTTTTTGTGGTTTGGGTCACAAGCCTCCCAAGCTAAAATATCGTCATTAAAATTAAATAATATTACACCACAAACTCCAAGGCCATCAATAGTAACAGATCCTCCAGTAAAATTTAAATTATCATAACTAGGAAGATTTAAATTAATTATTCTCTCAAAACTAATATCTGGTAAATAAGGGTTGTAAGCTGATTGTTCATTTTCACAACTAACTAGAACAAAAAATATAATCAAATAGTTTTTCATAACAGTGATTGTAAATTTAATTAAATAACACTTATAAATTTGTATATTAGTTCGACCTCTTATAAGAGGATTTTTTTTAATATGGGAATTAATTATTATACTCAAGAAGGACTGGATAAATTAAGAGCTGAGTTAAATCAGCTCAAGGATATTGAAAGACCAAATGCATCAAAAGCAATTGCTGAAGCTAGAGATAAAGGAGATTTAAGTGAAAATGCTGAATATGATGCTGCCAAGGAAGCGCAAGGACTTTTAGAGCTTAAAATTTCTAAACTTGAGGAAACACTTTCTAATGCACGATTGATTGATGAATCACAATTAGATACATCAAAAATTCTTGTATTATCAAAAGTTAAAATTAAAAACCAGTTAAATGGAGCAACTGTTGAATATCAGCTTGTTGCTGAAAGTGAGGCTGATCTCAGGAGCGGAAAGATCTCAGTAAATTCCCCAATCGGAAAAGGTTTACTAGGAAAGTCAGTTGGAGATTTCGCTGAAATTTGTGTTCCCAATGGAAAACTAAAATTTGAAATATTATCAATTAACAGATAATTTTTGGCATCTATATTTACAAAAATAATAAGAGGTGATATACCGTGTTATAAGGTTGACGAATCAGATGATTGTCTAGCTTTTTTAGATATAAATCCCAATTCGTATGGACACACTTTATGCATCTTGAAGAAAGAGATTGACTATATTTTTGATTTATCAGATGAAGAATATCTATCATTAATGAAATTTTCAAAAAGAGTTGCACTAGCCATAAAAAAATCTGTTGATTGTGAACGAGTGGCAATGTCCGTAGTAGGTTTGGAAGTTCCCCACGTTCATGTTCATTTAATTCCAATTAATAATATGAATGATTTAAATTTTTCTAATAACTTAGAATTGAAAAAAATTAGTTTTGAACAAGTGTGTAATAAAATAAAAAGTAATTTAAATTAACGATGAATATATCAGGAAAAATAAAATTAATTGATGAAACCAAGGAGTATGGGTCCAATGGTTTTAGAAAAAGAGAATTGGTAGTTACCACTCAAGAGCAATATCCGCAAAATATTTTAGTTGAATTTGTACAAGATAGATGTGAAATCTTAGATTCATTTCAAGTTGGGGAGTTAGTAAAAATAGATATTAATATTCGAGGGAGAGAATGGACAAATAAAGAAAACGAAGTTAAGTATTTTAATTCTATTCAAGGTTGGAGGATTGAAAAGATTGAAGAAAATTATGATCCTCAGCTCCCACCAATCCCAACAAAAGAAGACTTGGGTACTAGCCAAGAAACCAATAAAGAACCTGATGATCTTCCATTTTAAAAGATGGTCAGACTTGGTGAAGATTTTGTTTTCCCCTCACCCAGAAGCGCAGACAGCCATGGTGTTGTAGCTTATGGTGGTGATCTAAACCCCCAAAGAATAATTAAAGCATATAAAAATGGGATTTTCCCATGGTTTGAATCAGATGATGATCTACTTTGGTGGTCACCTGATCCAAGGATGGTCTTATATCCTGAAAAAATAAAAGTTTCGAAAAGTTTAAAATCCTTTATCAAAAAAACCACTCTAAAAGTTACATTTAATAATGATTTTGAAGAAGTAATCAATTCATGTTCAAATATAAAAAGACTTGGTCAAAAAGGAACTTGGATAACACCAGGTTTAAAAAAATCATTTATTAAGTTACACGAAATAGGTTTAGCAATATCAGTAGAGGTTTGGAAAAACAGTGAAATTGTTGGGGGTTTATATGGACTGGATCTTGGAGATGTTTTTTGCGGTGAAAGTATGTTTTCAAAATTTACTAACGCAAGTAAATTTGCATTGGTTAGTTTATCTCATGAGCTAAAAAAAAACAACTATAGGTTTATTGATTGCCAAGTACCTTCTGAACATTTAAAAAGTATGGGTGCAGAGGAGATTTCTAGAGATAAGTTTCTAAAAATATTAATTAAATAATATTTTGTTTATTTGATCCATAGTCATGCAGTCTTTAATGTTATAATCACCAATTGAGGATCTCTCAAGATACTTTAGATAGGCACCACTATTTAGTTTTTTTCCAAAATCATGAGCTAGTGATCTAATGTATGTACCTTTTGAACATTTAATTTTAAAATCAAGCTCAGGAAAATTGTTATTGACTAAATTAAAATCGTAAATATTAATCTTTCTGTAATTGATCTTAATATCCTCACCCTTTCTTGCAATTTCATAAAGCCTTTTTCCTTTCACTTTTAATGCAGAATAAATTGGTGGTTGTTGCTTTATTTCACCAATAAAACTTTTCATACTTTTTTCTATCAAGCTATCGTCAATATGATCAATGGGGTAATATTTATCAAATTCAGTTTCTCTATCAAATGAAGGTGTTGTTTTACCAATACAAAAGGTTGCATAATATGTCTTATCTAAGTTTTGAAGTTTTTCTATTTCTTTAGTTTTTTTTCCAGTGCAAATTAAAAGTAATCCTGTAGCAAGTGGATCAAGTGTGCCAGCATGACCAACTTTAATTTTTTTTATGTCAAATGATTTTTTAAAATCATATCTTATTTTTTTTACAACATCAAAAGAGGTCCAATTAAAGGGTTTAAAAACAGGAATGATTAATCCTTCAATAATTGAATCTTTATGAATCTTCACTAAAAAATTGAATATAAAATTGATGAAATCCCTATTATAAAGCAGTAAAGTGCAAAGTATTTTAATTTACTTTTTCTAACAAAAAAAATCATCCATTTACACGCATAATATCCCGAAATTAATGCTGCAAAGAAACCAATGATGTAGTTAATAAGAATAGACCTATCATAAACAATATTATCAAATAATATCATTTTTAATGATGAACCAACAATTATTGGTATTACCATTAAAAATGAAAATTTTGCTGCTAGGTCCCTATTTACGCCAATAAATATCGAAGTTGCAATTGTTGAACCACTTCTTGACACACCTGGAAGTATAGCTAGGGCTTGCGCTAAACCAATTAAGAGTGAATTTTTAGTGTTAAGTTTTCTGTTTTTAGATTTGACTTTATCTGAAATTAGTAGTAAAATTGATGTAATTATTAGCATAGATCCAACCAATAATAAATTTCCATTAAAAAGTTGATTTATTTTTTCTTCAATAAAAAATCCTACTAACCCTGCTGGAATCATTGATACTATTATCATCAAAGCAAAGTGAAAATTTTCATCATTTTTAAACCTAATTATACTTTTTAAAATATTTTTTACATCTTCCCAAAAATATATTAATGCACTAAACGCAGTTGCAAGGTGTAGTATTAATGTAAAAAAAAGTCCATTTTGGGATTCAAGTGATAAACCTAAGAGTTCTTTAAAAATTTCAATATGACCACTAGATGAAACAGGCAAGAATTCTGTTAAGCCTTGGACGATGCCAAGTATGATAGATTTTATAATATCCAAACTAATCAGATTTTGTTAAAATTGCGTATACTTCAATAATAAACCCAGTTATTACAAGTATTGGTGCTAACCTTATTCTCCTAAAGCTGTATATTTTTTCATTAAATATATTTGGATCATCACTCCCTCCGCCAGACATTAAAATGAAACCTACAGCAATAAAAAGAAGTCCGATAAGCATATACTTGTAGTTTCTTCTCCCAAATAATAGTTTATCTTTTTTACTCATTAGTATAATTTATCAATTTTTGAATTAAGAAATCTTGAAGTAATAAAATTTGTCGAAATTATTGATATTAAAAAACTTAATATAAAGGCAATTCCAACTGATATAAAAAATGAATTTTTTATGGACAATAAATTTATATCAAAATAGTTTGAGTTTAAATAGTATGTTATTGACACAAACAACAATGAGGAAATTATAGCACTTATTAATCCTAATTTTAATTGAGTTAATATGAAAGGTTTTTTTATAAAGAATTTTGTTGCTCCAACTAATTGCATGGTTTTAATTGTCATTCTTTGAGAATATATGGAAAGTCTTATCGTATTATTTATCAATATTATCGATATGAAGATGAAGAAAATAGCAATGTATAAAACCCAATCTTTTACCTTTTTAAAATTATCATTGATTAAAAAAATTAAGGGTGCATCATAAGAGACTTCATTAATAAAATCTTCACTTTCAAAACCTTTAACTACTTCATTTATGTACAAAGTCTCGACTTTTTCTGAATAAAAATAAATATCAAAAGAATTTAATAGTGGATTATATCCTAGAAATTCTACAAAATTTTCTCCTATTTCAGAACTGAATTTAGTTGCAGCATCATTTTTTGACGTGTAAATAAAGTTTTTGATATTGGGGTCAATACTTAATTTTTTTTCAAATTGTGACACCTCAACATCACTAGCTCCGTCCTTTAAAAATACAATAACAGGTATTTTCTCTTTAAAATCGTCGACAATTTTATTACTGTTCAAAACAAAAAATATAAATGATGATATAAAAAATAAAACAGATGAAATACTTATAACTACTAAAAAATAGTTTGAAAAAATTCTATTAGTTTTTGAATTTGACAATTAAATAATAATATTAATCATAAAAATAGTAAAGCTATTTAATTTAGGATAACTTTTATTGGATTAGCTTTAAAACATTATTTTTGCTTTTATAAAAATTATGTCTTATAATTTTCGTGAAATAGAGAAGAAGTGGCAAAATTATTGGCTTAAAAATAAAGTATTTAAAGCTAGTGAGAATTCCCAAAATCCAAAATATTATGTTTTGGATATGTTTCCTTATCCATCTGGAACAGGGCTTCATGTTGGCCATCCTCTCGGATATATTGCTTCTGATATTGTTTCTAGATTTAAAAGAAACAAAGGTTTTAATGTTCTTCATCCTATGGGATTTGACTCTTTTGGATTACCTGCTGAACAATACGCAATTAAGACTGGCCAACATCCTAAGACAACAACTGAAAAAAATATAGAAAGATTTAAAGATCAATTAGACAAACTTGGATTGTCTTTTGATTGGGACAGAGAAATAAAAACCAGTGATAGCAATTATTATAAATGGACTCAATGGATATTTTTGAAGCTATATAATAGTTTTTATGATGAAAAGTTAAATAAAGCACAACCTATTAAAACATTGAAAATACCTTCGAACATTTCCACGGAAAGAATGGACGAATATATTGATTCTAAAAGACTTGCATATGTTGATGTTGTAGATGTTAATTGGTGTGAGGAGTTAGGAACTGTTTTAGCTAACGAGGAAGTGATAGGAGGATTGAGTGAAAGAGGAGGGTTTCCTGTAATTAAAAAACCAATGAAACAGTGGGTAATGAGAATTACCGACTACGCTGAAAGGTTGCTCGATGATTTAGATGAGCTTGATTGGCCAGAATCAATTAAGCTTTCACAAAAAAATTGGATTGGAAAATCAGAGGGAGCTCAAATAAAATTTGAGGTTGATAAAAAAAACTTTATAGAAGTTTTCACTACTAGGCCTGATACAATTTACGGTGCAACATATTTAGTTTTAGCTCCAGAACATCCTTTGATAACCATTATAACTACGACAACAAATAAAAAAGAAATTGATCAATATATTGATCAAACTTCAATGAAAAGTGATTTGGAAAGGCAAGAGAATGAAAAAAATAAAACAGGTGTTTTTACTGGTGCGTATGCTTTAAATCCAATGTCTAAGAAAAAATTACCAATTTGGATTTCTGATTATGTATTATCCTCTTACGGAACAGGAGCTATAATGGCTGTTCCAGCGCATGATGAAAGAGATTATGAATTTGCCAAAAAATTTAAGCTTGAAATAACGAAGGTAATTGATGGAGGAAAAAATATTGATTGTTATACTGGTAATGGTAAAATTATAAATTCAGAAAATTACAATGGTTTAGATAATCAAGAATTTAAAACTATTGCCATAGACTTTTTAGAAAAACAAAAAAATGGTGAAAAAAAAGTGAATTACAAACTTAGAGATTGGATATTTACAAGACAGCGCTACTGGGGTGAGCCCATTCCTATTTTATATGATGGTGAAAAAAAGAAAGATTTAGATTATGAGGATTTACCCTTAAAACTACCTGAGGTTGAGAGTTATCTCCCAACAAACGATGGCTTATCTCCCCTTGCTAGAAATAAAAAATGGGTCTCTGTTCGAAAAGAAGATAAAGAATATGTTAGAGAGACTAACACAATGCCACAATGGGCTGGATCTTGTTGGTATTTTTTAAGATTTTTAGATCCATTAAACGATAATGAATTTGCTAATAAAGATATTATCAAATATTGGATGCCAGTAGATTTATATATTGGAGGAGCAGAGCACGCTGTCTTACATTTACTTTATGCAAGATTTTGGCATAAAGTTTTATTTGATTTAAGTTTAGTTAACACCAGCGAGCCATTCAAAAAGCTAGTTAACCAAGGTATGATACTTGGAAACAGTGCTTTTATTCATAGAATAAAGAACACAAACAATTTTATCTCATTTGATTTGATTAAAGAACAAGAAACACAAAAAATTCATGTTGATATAAGTATGGTAGATGAAAAAAATAATTTAGACATTAAAAAATTGAAAAAATCAAATCCAGAATTTAAAGACGTAAATTTTGTTTATGAAGAGTCTTTCATTGTATCAAGAGATATAGAAAAAATGTCAAAATCAAGATATAATGTTGTAAGTCCAGATGAAATTTGTAAAAAATATGGTGCAGATACATTAAGGCTATATGAAATGTTTCTTGGACCAATTGATCAGTCTAAGCCATGGAATACATCTGGAATTACTGGAGTTTTTTCGTTCTTAAACAAATTTTGGAATTTGTTTCATAAGAATGGTAAATTTCATGTTAATGAAGAGAAACCTAATGATCAAGCTTTAAAAGTTTATCATAAAGTTGTTAAAAAAGTAAATTCTGATATTGAAAACTTTTCATTTAATACATCTGTCAGCGCATTTATGATTTGTATTAATGAGTTGTCTGCATTAAACTGTAATTCTAAAGATATTTTATCAAATCTCTGTGTATTACTTTCCCCATTTGCTCCACATATTTCTGAAGAATTGTGGTCATTATTAGGAAATAAAAGTTCTATTTCATATGAAGAATATCCAACACACGATGAAAAATACTTAGTGGTATCAATGATTGAATATCCAGTTTCATTTAATGGAAAACTTCGATTTAAAATTAATTTATCAATTAGCTTAAAACAAAATGAAGTAGAGGATGTAATAAAAAGTCATCAATCAACAGAGAAATATCTAAATGGTAATTCAATAAAAAAAATAATTTTTGTACCAAAAAAAATTATTAATGTAGTTTATTAGTTGCTAATTATATGATTAACTATTTTGGTTTCAATTTTATCCCCTTTCAGTATATTTCTTAAATCTTTATAGTCTTTTTGTATTTGATTTCTTTTACCTTTTAAAATTAAGTTGAGTTCAGTTTTAATCATTTCTTTATTGAAATCAGATTGAATAAGTTCTTTAACAACCTCTTTATTTAATATTAAGTTAACTAGTGAGATAAAATTAATTTTAACAAATAATTTAGCTAAAAACATATTCAAGCTATTAGTCACATAACAGACGATTTGGGGTGTTCCAATTAGAGCAGTTTCTAATGTTGCAGTACCGCTTGTTACAATTGCAGCCTTTGAATTTTTTAATAAATTATACGTTTGATTGTATAATACTTTGACAGAAACACCACTATTCGCAATAGCTTCTTCGTAAATTTTTTTATTAATATGGTTTAGGCCAGCAATAATGAATTGATATTTTTTGAAATCTTTTACAATTGATAAAACTTTATTTAACGTAGAATTTATTTCTTGTTTTCTACTTCCAGGTAGAATTGCAATAATAGGTTTATCATTATTTATTAGTTCTTTATTTTTCAATGATTCATCTATTATATCAACTAATGGATGTCCAAAATATTGTACTTCATAATCATATTTTTCTTTAAAAAACTTTTTTTCAAATGGCATAATAACATACATGTGATCAATATATTTTTTTATTGTCAAGACTCTGCTCTCTTTCCATGCCCAGACTTGTGGACTTATGTAGTAAAAAGTTTTGAATTTTTTCATTTTTGCCCATTTTGCAATCCTTAAATTAAATCCAGGATAATCAATAAAAATTATTTTATCAGGCTTAAATTTTATTATATCATTTTTACATAACGAAAAATTTTTTAAAATTTTAAAAATATTAATAAGAACTTCAATGAATCCCATAAAAGCCAAGTCTTTATAGTGTCTTACAAGTGTCCCGCCTGATTTTTTCATTAAATCTCCACCCCAAAATCTAATATTAGCCTTATTATCAGATCTTTTAATTTCATTAATTAATCTTGATCCGTATATATCGCCTGATGGTTCTCCAGCAATTATGTAGTATTTCATTTTAGAGATTCCAAGATTTAATTTTGCTAATAACCCCGTAATTGGTTAGATCATGCTTCACAGGAACAACAGAAACATATCCATTTTTCAGAGCCCATTCATCTGATTCCTCAGATTTATCATTATTTATAAATTCACCAGTAAGCCAGTAATATTCTCTACCTTGAGGGTTAATTCTTTTATCAAACTTTTCAATCCAGTAAGTATTTGCTTGATTACAAACTTTAATACCTTTTATTTCACTTTCATCTAGATTAGGGAAATTAACATTTAAAGCTGTTCTAGTTGGAATACCCTCTGAAAGCGCCTTAATAGTTATTGTTTTTATAATATTTTTTGTAGGATTAAAATTTGCTTTCAAGCTATAATCCAGTAGAGAAAAACCAATAGCGGGAACTCCTCTAACACTTGCTTCAATTGCAGCACTCATTGTTCCAGAGTAAATTACATTAATTGAAGCATTAGAACCATGATTAATACCTGAAACACACAAGTCTGGTTTTTTTTTGAGTATTTCATTAATTCCCAATTTTACACAATCAGCAGGTGTGCCAGAGCATGAGTATTCTTCTTGCGGCCCATCATCAATTTTTATTTTGCGACATTGTAAAGTTGAATTTATAGTTATAGCATGTCCCATAGCAGATTGTGGACTATCAGGTGCTACAACTACTACTTTTCCTATCTCATTCATTATGGATATTAATGTTCTGATACCTGGTGCTGATATCCCATCATCATTTGTTACAAGTATTACGGGTTTATTTGACATTATTGGTATAATTATTGGACAAAAGTAATTAATTCAATATATTTTTTTATAAATCATGATTTCTAAATTCAAAATAATTATTTAATCATTATTTTTATAAATTCAGATGAAAATTAACTTTTTACATATTATATTTTTGGTAGCCATAGTTATTTTTGGTTTTTCCTTTAGTAATAAGAAATTTTCTGACCCCAATAAGGAGAAACTACTTATTGAAGTTGTTAGGTATGTTGTTGAAAAAGGACATTACAATTCAATAGAAATTGATGATGATGTTTCGGAAAAAATATTCTATTCATATATTGATCAACTAGATTCTCAAAAAAGATTTTTTTTGCAATCTGACATAAAACAGTTTGAAAGATATAGATATAAACTTGATGATCATTTGAAAGAGCATGATTTGACTTTTTTTGATCTAGTTTTTCAGACTTCAAGATTAAGAATTAGCGAGGCCAAAAATTATTATCTTGAAATCATGGAAAGTGGTTTTGACTTTTCATCAAATGAAAACTTTGACTTAGATTTTGAAAATAAATCATATGCAAGGACTAGAAACGAAATTAAAAACAGATGGAGAAAACAGTTAAAGTATTCAACTCTAGATGTCATTTCTTTAAAATTAGGGGATTCAATTAAAACAATTGATGAAAATACTCGTGACGAGTCAATGTCATTAATAAAAAAAAATACTGATGATTTTTTTGTTTATGTAAGTGAAATGGATAGGGATGATTGGTTTGCTAATTATATTAATGCTTTCTTAAATCAATTAGATCCACACACAGTTTATTTTAATCCTGATGACAAAGACAGGTTTGATACTAACATTTCAGGAAAATTTAATGGAATTGGAGCTAGACTCCAAAAAACTGAGGGCAATGTCAAAATAGTTGATATTATTGTCGGAGGTCCAATTTGGAAAGATAAGTTACTTGATGTTGGTGATATAATTCTGAAGGTGGCACAGCAAAACGAAGATCCAGTTGATATCATTGGAATGAAACTGGATGACGCAATTAAATTGATTAAAGGTCCTGCAGATTCTATGGTGAAGTTAACTGTGAAAAAAATAGATGGAGAAATCAAGGATGTTTCAATCAAAAGAGGTCTTGTTGAGCTAGAAGAACTATATGCAAAATCTACATTGATAAATAAGAATGATAAGAATTATGGATACATAAGTTTGCCAAAATTTTATGTTGATTTCTCTGATAAAAATAGCAGGAATTCAGCAAATGACGTTAAAAATGAAATAATAAAATTAAAAAATAATGGAATTAATGGTTTAATTCTAGATTTAAGAAATAATGGTGGAGGAGCTCTTAAAACTGTTGTTGATATGACAGGTTTATTTATTGAAAGAGGTCCAATAGTCCAGGTAAAGTCAACTGGAAACAGAAAACAAATTTTATATGATAATGACCCTAAAGTTATCTGGGATGGCCCTTTGGTAATTTTAATGAATAAAATGTCTGCCTCAGCATCTGAGATTCTAGCTGGTGCACTTCAAGATTATAATAGAGCAGTGATTATTGGAAATGAAAAATCATTTGGAAAAGGCACAGTTCAAAATGTAGTAGATCTAAATAGATTTATTTCTAATTCTTCTTATGACTTAGGAGCATTAAAAATAACGACTGATAAATTTTATAGAATTAATGGCGAGTCGGTTCAGCTTGAGGGAGTAAAAAGTGATATTATTATTCCAGATTCTTATAAATATGTTTTTAATGGAGAAAGAGATGAAAAAAATCCACTTGACTGGGATAAAATTAGTCCTGCCAGTTTTGAAAAATGGAATAAAAGAGATGTAGTTGCCAAAATTTCTATAAATACTCAATCCAGAATTGATAATGATAATTACTACAGTTTAATAAACGATAGAGCAAAGTGGATTAAAGATCAACAATCTAATAAAAGTATTTCTTTAAATTTTGATATCTACAACAAGTATTTAATTCAACAAAGAGAAAAAAATAAAGAGTTTGAAAGTATCTCAAACTATGAAAATAACTTAATTTTTAAATTACTAAAAACAGAAAAACAATATATCACATCCAATAAAGAGCTTTTAAGTAGTAGAAATAGATGGCATAGAAACCTGACCAAAGATTTATATATTGAGGA